>CAYPYZ010000217.1:0-3502 GCA_964414805.1 uncultured Paludibacter sp. | reverse complement strand
AATAATGTGAAAGCACCTATGGGACAATTGCATATGATTTTTGATGAAATGAATGATGCTTTGATTTATTCCGAAAGTTTCTTCGAAATATTAAAAGCTGATCATGCAATTGAGCCATCTGGCAAATATAAACCGGATACACTGCATGGGCGTTTTGAATTGCAAAAGGTAAATTTTACTTATCCCAATGGTACTAAGGCTTTGTATGATGTAGATATGGAAATTAACCCCAATGCCATCACCGCTTTTGTTGGTTTGAGTGGGGCAGGCAAAAGCACAATTGTGAATTTGCTTGATAAATTTTATGAACCTGAATCAGGAGAAATTCTTTTGGATGGTATTCCGTTAAGGGAATATGATACGGAATATTTACGTGAAAATATTGGCTTAGTTTTGCAGAAAAACCATATTTTTAGTGGCAGTATAGAGGAAAATATCCGTTATGGAAATCCTGACGCAAGTACAGCGGAAATTCATGAGGCAGCACGTAAAGCCTATGTGTATGACCAAATTATGGAATTACCGCATCAGTTTGAAACCAATGCTTTGGAGCTTTCCGGTGGACAGCAACAACGATTGGCCATTGCACGTATGTTTTTGAAAAATCCACCTATTATATTCTTAGATGAACCTACTGCCAGTTTGGATGCAGTGGCAACAGAACAGATTAAAAATAGCTTGGATGCCATCAAGCAAGACCGCACTGTAATCATAATCTCACATAGTATTTCGCAGATAATTGATTCCGATTGTATTTACACATTGGAACATGGACGTGTGATGGAATCAGGACCTCATGAAAACATTTATCAGCAAGAAGGTGTTTATAAAGAAATATTCGACGCTATGGCAAGAAGCCTGAATATAGATAAAATTTCTAAAACTTTTGAGAACAATGCCTTTGAATAAACTGTTATCTTAATTAAATGTATTGATATCATGTATGAAATCAATAAAATACTTGGTGGAAAATTGTTTCCTAAATGCATTGATGTATTTTTGTGGTGTGAATGTATCTTGTAAATTATGTATGAATTGATTAACCATGACAGGATTACAATACCCAGCCATATTATCAAACGAATATTTAAATCAGATTAAAACCAATATAACATGTCTAAAATTGCAAAAAACTTGACGGAACTGATAGGGAATACGCCCTTGGTAAAACTATCCAACTTTTCATCCAAGAAGGGTGCAAAAGCCGAAATTATTGTCAAATTAGAATCTTTCAATCCGGGCAGCAGTGTTAAAGACCGCATTGCGTTGGCTATGATAGAAGGTGCTGAATCCAAAGGTCTATTGAAAATAGGTGATAAAATAGTAGAACCTACCAGCGGCAATACTGGTATTGGATTAGCTTTGGTAGCTGCTGTGAAGGGTTATACCTTAACCATAGTGATGCCTGACACTTTAAGTGTGGAAAGGCGCAGTTTACTGAAAGCATTAGGTGCTCAATTAGTGCTTACGCCCGGCGCAGAAGGGATGAAAGGCGCTATCGCGAAAGCAGAACAAATAGTAGCTGAGACGGGTGCTTTTATGCCACAACAATTCCAAAATGAGGCAAATCCAAGAATACATGCGCAAACTACCGGGGAAGAGATTTGGGAAGATACAGATGGACAAGTAGATATATTGGTAGCAGGCGTTGGCACAGGTGGTACAGTCTCTGGTGCCGGAAAAACGCTCAAGAAATACAATCCTAATATTCAGGTCGTAGCGGTAGAACCAACCGATTCTCCCGTACTTTCAGGCGGTGCGCCCGGTCCACACAAGATACAAGGCATAGGTGCAGGCTTTATTCCTAACACTTATGATGCTGATGTAGTGGATGAAATTATGCAAGTTACTAATGAGCAGGCTATTTTAACTGCGCGTGAATTAGCCCAACAAGAAGGTATGTTGGTTGGTATTTCCTCAGGGGCTGTCGCTTATGCTGCATTACGAATGGCCTTGCGGCCAGAGAATAAAGATAAAACCATAGTAGCCGTATTGCCAGATACGGGTGAGCGATATTTATCTACAGTACTATACAATTTTGATGAATATCCTCTATAAAAAATTTAAATAGATATTGAGCTGTTTTGCCAATATTTATTTATCCAAATTATAAAATATTCAATTGATAAACATATTAAAATTAGCATATTATGTCAGAAAATTATAAATTTGAAACTTTGCAAGTCCATGCCGGACAAGAAGTTGATGCCACTACTAATTCAAGGGCAGTTCCCATTTATCAAACTACCTCTTATTTATTCGATGATGCTCAACATGGAGCAGATTTATTTGGTTTAAGGAAATTCGGTAATATTTATACCCGTTTGATGAATCCTACTACAGATGTGTTTGAAAAACGCATTGCAGCTTTGGAGGGTGGGGTGACGGCTTTGGCTACTGCTTCCGGACAATCAGCTCAGTTTATTGCCCTTACGAATATCTTACAAGCAGGTGATAATTTTGTTACTACTCCTTATTTGTACGGTGGTACTTATAATCAATTCAAAGTGCAATTCAAACGCTTGGCTATAGAAGCACGTTTTACACCCAATGACGAGCCTGCCGAATACGAAAAATTAATTGATGCCAATACCAAAGCTATTTATTTGGAAACCATAGGTAATCCTAATTTAAATGTGCCTGATTTTGAGGCTATTGCTGCGGTTGCTGATAAGCACGACATTCCTTTGATAGTGGATAATACTTTTGGTGCCGGCGGTTATCTTTTCCGTCCTATCGAACATGGAGCCAGCATAGTAGTTCAATCGGCTACTAAGTGGGTAGGTGGTCATGGTACTTCCATAGGTGGCGTTATCGTTGATAGCGGTAAATTTAATTGGGGTAATGGTAAATTCCCTGCATTTACAGAGCCTTCTGAAGGTTATCATGGAATGGTGTTTTGGGATGTTTTTGGTGCAGACGGACCATTTGGTAATATTGCTTTCAATATTAGGGCACGTGTAGAAGGTTTACGTGACTGGGGTGCTGCCATTAGTCCTTTTAATTCTTTCTTATTGCTTCAAGGCTTGGAAACACTTTCTTTGAGAATGGAACGTCATGTTTACAATACCCAATTATTAGCCGAGTGGTTAGAGCAACATCCGGCTGTGGAATATGTAAACTATCCCGGATTAAAGAGTAGTAAATACCACGAAACTGCTAAGAAATACTTGAAAAAAGGTTTTGGTGGGGTATTGACTTTCAAATTAAAAGGAGATCCGGCATGCGCTGATAAATTGATAGACAATGTGGTACTACATAGTCATGTTGCCAATCTTGGTGATGCCAAGTCATTGATTATTCATCCGGCAGCTACTACCCACGAACAATTATCTCATGAAGATCAAATTGCGGCAGGTGTAGAGCCCGGTTTAATCCGTTTATCTGTTGGTATCGAAAATATAGAAGATATCAAAGCAGATTTGCAGCAAGCTATTGATAAGTTGTAGGATTCTCTTCCTCAATTTCCGGATATACAATTCTTGTGTGATAAATATTGATT
>CAYPYZ010000216.1:0-3515 GCA_964414805.1 uncultured Paludibacter sp. | reverse complement strand
ATCGCTAGCGTTCATCCTGAGCCAGGATCAAACTCTTCGTTGTATAAAATTTGTTTGTCCGAATAACTCAAAGATAAATCCGTGTTATAAATTATCTAAATAGGTTTAATCATCGTAAAAATTGACAGAAACTTAATCGTCCCGTTTCCTTATCTAATTTTTTAAATTGATGCTTATTGTCTTGTCACAATGTATCAAAGAACTCTTTTTTGTATAATGATTAGTACTCACTCTGTACCTTTCATCAGATTGCTTAATCAGATGTTATCCTCAAAAGCGGGTGCAAAGATAGGAACAATATTTTTATCCTGCAAATTTTTTATGAAAATATTTTCTATATAAATTTGCTCCAATCTGTATCTTGCATATTACCAGTCTCTTGGAAAGTAATGTGCATACCAAAACATGCCTTTAAATTTTGTGGTGTATGGGATGGTCCCGATAAAGCTAAGTAATCACGCAACATTTGTCTGTATGATGGATCTACACAATTATCTATAATACAGTTGGCACGATCTATAGGACGCTTACCACGTAAATCAGCTACGCCATGCTCAGTGATCAACACATTAACCGAATGTTCGTTTTGGTCAACATGCGATACCATAGGCACTATGGCTGAAATATTACCACCCTTAGCAGTAGATGGTGTAGTAAATATTGATATATATGCGCTTCTTGTAAAATCAGCAGAACCACCTATACCATTCATCATCTTAGCTCCCATCACGTGTGTGCTGTTTACATTACCAAAGATATCAGCTTCTAAAGCCGTGTTGATAGTAATTAAACCTAATCGGCGAGCAAGCTCTGGACTATTGGACATTTCTTGCGGACGCAAGACCAATTTATCGCGGAAGAAATCCATATTCTTATATATCTCTTGTAAAACCGGGGTAGTGATAGTCAAAGAACAACCACTCGCAAAAGTTACCTTGCCCTTACGAATCAAATCTACAACCGCATCTTGTATCACTTCTGTGTACATTTGGAAACTTGGAATGTCCGGATTGTCACCCAAAGAGGCCATTACAGCATTGGCAATATTACCTACGCCAGATTGTATAGGAAGAAATTCTTCAGGTATCCTGCCTGATTTGATTTCTCCTGCTAAGAAATCTGCTACATTCTTACCGATTTTATCTGTAATTTCATCTGTAGGGGCAAAACCACCAACCTCATCATCTAAATGTGTTTCAACTACACATAAAATCTTCTTGGGATCAACCTTGATTACAGGCGTACCCATTCGGTCGGATGGCTGCATTAAAGTAAGGGGAGGACGATTTGGAGGACCTACCGGTTCAAATATATCGTGAAAACCTCTTAATGCCTTTGGATGTTTGGTGTTTAATTCAATAATAATATGGTCTGCTAAATTAGCAATAGTTGGAGAAATTCCTACACCTGTCGTTAAAACAATCTCACCATCTTCCGTAAGTTCACAAGCTTCTATCACTGCAAGGCGTGGCTTGGGCATAAAACCAAAACGCAAATGTGGTGCAATAGCCGATAAGTGCATATCGAAATAAGCAACATGATCAGTGTTTAATGCTCCACGCATATCCCTATTGGATTGATACGGCGTGCGGAACATAACCGCATTGGCCCTGGCTAACTCACCATCAAGGGAATCGCCGGTAGATGCACCGGTATAAACTCCAATTTTAAATTCTTTACCTACGGCATGGAATTCTTTTGCACGACGTGCAATGGCTGCTGGGACAACTTTTGGGGAACCGGCAGGCGTAAATCCACTAAATCCAACCGCATCTCCATGATTTACATATGCTGCAGCTTCATCTGCAGTTACAATTTTGTAGCTTGACATAAAAACTTGTGTAATTTATTAGATGTAAAACCAACTGACTTATTAATAAGGTGTTGATAATAAGTAGTTTTATACATCCATGTTTGTTTAAAATTTTCAGGTGCAAAGATAATGATTAATTTCCATAGATAAAAAAGAATTTTTGTTAGACGATTTAGGTGTAAAACCATATAAAAATAAAAAGCCGAACACAAATTGTATTCGGCTTTCTGATGTGGGCGTTGACGGATTCGAACCGCCGACCCTCTGCTTGTAAGGCAGATGCTCTGAACCAGCTGAGCTAAACGCCCTTGATATATTCTTGTTTTAAAACAGCTTTTCTTCAAAAGCCCTGCAAAGATAGTACTAATTTTTATTTAACAAAAATATATCTGATATTTTTTAAAATAATCTTTGATTTTCTTATTCTGAGGCATCAGCATCAGCTGTTTCTGCATCAATTTCTTCAATAATTGCAGTATCTTCAGCACTTATTTCATCTGCTTCCTCCACTAATTCTACTTCATCTACAACCACATCTTTGGCTTTAATCCAAGAGGGTAGTGAGTTGGTATGCCATAAAATAATACCTGCTGCAGCAATAACTACTACAGTTGCAAGCACATACCACCAAGGATTCCTTTTTTTCTTAAAAGGATCTCTTTTATTGAGTTTAGAGTTTTTGGGTAAGGAAGCTAATTGAGTCAGTTTTCTACCGAAAATAATATTGATGGTCAAACGAGCATTGATAGCCCAACCATTGGCATCTAACACAGGTGCAAGGTTACGCTTTCTCAATTTGAGATAGGCCAACACCATGGATGGCAATGAAATAGCTAATATGATACCTACTATAGCCAAAGGCATTTGCCACCATTTCAATCCAAAGAAACCTCCAACTACTGCTACTAAGAAGGTTCCTATAGCTCCTAAAGCCAAACTTAAAGCTGCAAAAATACCAACAAATTTTCCAATATCAAATGGGGTAGGGGCAGCACCTGCCTCAGCACCTTCTGCCGTGATATTTTCTCCTGCGGATGAGATCTTACTTGTGGCTTTATCTGTCATCTCTTGGTCTTTCTTAGATGCAAATTTTTCTATTTGCTCAGAAATAAATCTTGCAAATTTCTTGTAAGGTGACCAGAAAGCTTGCTTGATACTTACGGGATTCTCAACAATTTTTACTATCGTTGCATCCCAGTCGTTACCCTCTCTATCGTAGAATACGGCATTGCGACCTTCAATCAGACTATCGTTATCGCCATCAGTTAAGGCAGCAACTATGGTCATTTCTTCTCCCTTTTCGCGTGAAACGCAATCGCAATAAATCAAATAAATATTACTGATGCCTGCCATGGAACGATGCTTGGGCATATCGTTGACCTTGATACAAAGATCGCATCTACGTTGGTCAAGATACAATGTACCCGCTTGGAAAATAGCCGGTTCACTTAGGGAATAAAAATCATTGAAATTGACAAAGTTTTTCAGTAATTTGAAAATATCTCTATAGAATCGCGTTAGCTTATCCACTAAAAGCATGTTGTTAGCCTCAACTTCTAAAGATAAATCTGTCTTGATAAGTTCTAATAGGTCATTTTGTTTATCTTGCTTCAAGATTTCCCTTACAGTGTCTATGCTAAGCGATTCAACTTGTGCTCCCTCTTTGGATGCTTGCCAATTTTTATAACCATCTACCTTGCCG
>CAYPYZ010000215.1:0-3519 GCA_964414805.1 uncultured Paludibacter sp. | reverse complement strand
GAAGTTGATAAATTTTGATTCATAAATTTTTACACGTTTACCAATCGCAAATCTATGAAAAAATTTTAAAATCAAATAATTTTTTCAATTTTCCCGCACAGCAATTCCTGTAAGCTCTTTCAAAAATATTGACATCCAGCCCGCAACATGCAGGAGCATGCTTTCAGGCTGGATCTAAAACTTCATTTGGGGATAACTGCTGTGTGAGGATTTACTATTCTTCAAAATTCAATAAATCTTTTAGGGAAACTCCCAGGCCGATGGCAATTTTTTCGAGGGTTTTTATAGTGGGGTTTGTTTTGCCACTTTCAATACGCCTCAAGGAACCGTCGTCAATATTTGTGTTGATTGCTAAATCAACCTGACGGATTCCTTTATCCTGCCTTATTTGTCATAGAATGGGGCAAATAAGCCCTGATAAATTTTAAATCAATCTAAACAAAATCGATGGAAACACCCGTAGAATCACAAAAAATGGTAATCGTAAATGCCGCTAAAAAAAGCCTTGTGGCATCAATTCTTCTGACTCTGTTCTTTGGTCCGTTGGGACTCCTCTACTCTTCTGTAAGCGGAGGAATCATCATGATCATCGTAAGCATTCTTCTCTCAATCTTTACCCTTGGATTGGGTCTTCTTGCCTCTTTCCCGATATGTATAATATGGGGAATCATAGCTACAAATGCTCATAACTCCAAATTATCTAACCCTAAAGACTACTAAATGATGAAAAAAATTTTAATCCTTTTAACAGTAATTTCCTTTTGTACAATTCTTCATGCACAACAAGAAAATATACTGACTAATAACTCTGTAATTGAAATGTTCTCTAAAAAGCTACCAGTTTCAATCATTCTAGGTAAAATAAAATCTGCAAAGAATACTTTTTGTGTAGATACAGACACGTTGGTAGTTCTTGCAGAAAAAAGTATCCCTAAAGAGATAATCAATGCAATGATTGAAGCTGCTACAGATGCAAATAGGCATGTTGTTTTTTTAGATCCAAACAATCCTAAAGATATGCATAGTCCTGGTATTTACTTATTTAATAAATATGATGATGGACTGAAGCTAAAGAAAATTGATCCAACGATTTATAGCCAGAGCAAAAATAAAGGGATGTTAGCTGCATCTTTAACCTATGGACTTGCAAAAATGAAGTCGGTTGCAACTGTTGATGGGAAAGCATCAAGATTACAACTAGATGATCCAAAACCTGAGTTTTATATATACTTTGATGAGCCAATAAGTGGGGAGTTCTGTTTTATGTATGCCGGTATTATTCCTTCTGGCTTTACCACTTCTGATAAAGTTTATGATTTTGGAGTCCCTAAACTTCTTTCATTATGAAAAGGATAACTATATATTAAAGCAGTTGAATAGTTTTCTTGGATACTATTCGGGTATAACTTATTAAATCAAAATCTCACCCGAGAACAAATATTCAAGGTGCACTAATCTTGCCAAGGTTCTTGGGAATTTAATTGTGATTTCAAATATTACATAATACTACAAAATAATAATTGCATTATTACATTTTCTTTCTATATTTGCAAAACGTTTCTAGAGTTTGGAAGTTTATCTTGAGAATAAAGAATTAAAAAAGCTATATACCACCGGCAAATCAAATAAATTGAAATTGCGACAGGATGTTATTGATAAGTACTTTGCTGTAATTCAAAAAATTAGTGCAGCTAAGGATATTTATGATTTATGGAACGATCCCTCGCTAAACTTCGAGAAGTATAAGATGCACTATTCCATGCGGTTAACCGGTAAGTACCGATTAGAAATGAGGGTTAATTGGATGAATGAGATTAAAACAAATGGCATCAATCAAAGACATAAAAGCAGCTAAAAAATTCGGCCCGGGTTATTTTATCAGGGAGCAGATGGAAATTCGAGGATGGATTCAAGAGGAATTAGCCGATATTCTTGGTATTTCAACCAAACATCTCAGTAGTATTTTGCAGGACAAGCAATCACTAAGTATAACCAATGCTAAGAAACTAAGCAGTGTCTTTAATACATCGCCTCAATATTGGTTAAATATTGACAATGACTATCGCCTGTGGCTCGAACAGGAGCAGAAGGATCAAACGGCAGATGTTCAAATGAAAGCTGTTATTTACAGCCATATGCCGATACGTGACATGATGAAAAAAGGGTGGATCTCTAATACACGAGATTTAAATAAGTTGAACGAGGAGGTGAAAGAATACTGGACAATACCTTCAATTGATTTTCAATTTCTGGAGAAATCTGTGTTGTCATATTGCAAAAAGTCAGATGCCTACAACAAATATAACGCATCATATGCAGCAACCTGGTTTCAGATGGCAAAAAAATTTAGTGCCGTTTTCGATGTCCCAAACTATAATAAACAAGCACTTGAAGAATTATTTATAAATATTTCGGGCTACTCAACACGCAAAAACGGGATAGAATTGTTTATCAATGAACTAAATGCCTGCGGTGTAAAATTCTTTGTTTTGCCCCATTTGGAAAAGACATATTTAGATGGTGCGGCATTTTTATTTAATGACACTCCTGTCGTGGTTTACACAGCACGTTACAAACGAATTGACAACTTTTGGTTTTCAGTTGCACATGAGATTGCACACGTTCTTAAACACCTTGATGACAATTTGCCTTTTGTACTTGATAATCTGCAAGAAAAATCAAACGATAAACAAGAAACCGAGGCAAACACACTAGCTTCAAAGCAATTGAAACACCCTGAGATATTGGATTTTCTTGAACCATTCCTAAACTATTTAACAGTAGCGAAAATTGAAGAGTGTAGCGCTGCAATAAATATTCACCCGGCAATTATTATCGGTGCATTGGCTTTTAATAATAAAATTTCATATCGCAATCAAAGCCTTTTTAATGAAAATGTTATGGATATGATTCCCGCAAAATTTGTTCATCAATCAGGACAATGAATAAAATCACAATAATTCAGACAGAAGATTGTCGGCGACTTTACCTTCTACAACCTGGTTTAGTTCTCCTGACTTCGACAATGCGTCACCCTAACTAAGGTAATCTTACTTGTATAGTAATTGTAGTTTTTGTAATATTGAGTACTTTATCAACACTCAGATTAATATTGTTTATTTTACATCTCCTCCAATGACAAACAAACCGCTGTAATCTGATACTTAGGAAGCAATTTGTTCTTAAGATGTTCCACCTTTGTAGCCAGTAGTTCAGGCTTAAAATTCTTCTTCTGGCGTTTCACTTCTGCTACTACCGCTTGATTTTTCTCCAATTTCAGAGCTACAATATCAATTTCGGATTGGTTGCCTTTAAGTTCCCACCATGAACCAATAGCTCGATATTGGAAACTTTCAGCAAATTGTTGTTTAAAATATCTTTCCAACATGATTCCGGAATAAATTGAATAGTCCGATTTGATAATCGTTTGTAATCCAACAAAATTCTTTATCTCAATCAGCGAACGATTGCGGTCAAAATAGTTAAACCAAAAGTGGATGAAATTATCCTGTATCTCGT
>CAYPYZ010000214.1:0-3531 GCA_964414805.1 uncultured Paludibacter sp. | reverse complement strand
GCTATTGATTGTGCTGCACCTATCTTATATTTATCCTCCAAATCAGCTATGGTAACAGTCTGCGGAATGGTATTAGGCATATCCATAAAGGAAGTCACACCCCCCGCCACCGCCGCTTGCGATTCAGTAAAAATATCTGCTTTATGTGTTAAACCCGGTTCCCGAAAATGCACTTGATCATCTATGGCACCAGGCATCAACCATAATCCACGTGCATCTATCACCTCCTCATACTGCAAATCTTCAGGTATATCAAAACCTTTGATAACCCGTAATATCTTCTCTCCATCAAGGATTACTGCACCTATAAATCGCTTGTCTTGATCGAATATAGTAGCATTTTTTATCAATAACATAAGCCAAAAATAATAAGGTAAAAATTATTGTTTTTGAGGGTATTTCCTAAACCAGCTTTCGATTCTGAGTTTGATCACTCCTAGAAATGCTTCATTGAAAATGCCTCCACTCATTTTGGAAACACCGGCTACCCTGTTGATAAATACGATGGGCACTTCCACTATCTTGAATCCACATTTGTAGGCAGTAAATTTCATTTCAACTTGGAAGCCATAACCTTTAAATTGAATCTTATCTAATTCGATGGTTTCCAATACTTTGCGACTATAGCACTTAAAGCCGGCAGTGGTATCCGCCACTTTCATACCCAATACTAAGCGTACATATTTGGATGCAAAATACGACATCAGCACACGCCCCATAGGCCAGTTGACCACATTCACTCCACTCACGTAGCGCGAACCAATAGCCATATCAGCACCTTCATTTGCGCAAGCATTATACAGCTTATTCAAATCCTCAGGATTATGAGAAAAGTCGGCATCCATCTCAAAAATATAGTCATATCCCCGCTCCAAAGCCCATCGGAATCCTGCAATATAAGCAGTTCCCAAACCTAATTTCCCAGCTCTTTCAACAAGGTGTAAAGTATTGGGAAACTCCTGCTGCATGGCTTTCACAATGGCAGCTGTCTGATCCGGCGAACCATCATCTACCACCAAAACCTCAAACTTGGTAGGTTGAGAAAATACTGCACGAATAATATTATTTATATTCTCCTTTTCATTGTAAGTTGGAATGATAACTAAATTTTTATGCATATTCAGAGTTTTAAAATTTTATATTCATATGATATTTCGTATGCAATCGCGCACGATCTTCATTCAAAAATTACTAATTCTGTTGGTGAATGTCGCTCTAATGTAATCAATTGTACATCCTCCCCTACTCTAATTGCCCTGCTTTCTAAATAGGATTTCACGGTAGTATAGGCTACATCAGGATGATTATTTTCTCTACTTAAATGGCAAAGAAAAATATAATCTAAATGATCTTGGTAATTCGCTGCCAAAAACTCACCCGTTTGCACATTACTTAAATGGCCCGTATGCGCTCGTATCCTTCTTTTTAAATCTTCGGGATAAGAGCTGATAGACAGTAAATGTTCATCATAATTCGCTTCAAAAACCATATAGTTGGCAGCTTTTAAATGTTGTGCAACCTCTTCCCCAACAAAGCCCAAGTCAGTAGCAAAAGTAAAACGCTTGCCATCATAGCTAACTGTATACCCCACACTATCAGTGGCATCATGCGAAACAGGAAAAGCCGTGATACTAAACTCATCAAAATTAAGGGTTTCATTTTTCTCAATAAAACGCTTCGATCCATTCAATTTGGTAGTCACACAATAAGATTGTTCTATGCCTTCGTGGGTTTTACGGGTAGCATATACGGGAATATGGTGTATTTCGCCCAAAGAGCCTACAGCCCGTATATGGTCGGCATGATCGTGGGTGACAAATATCCCCATGATATGGCTGAAATCCATGCCTATAGCTTTTAAATTACGTTTGATAGTCCGAACACCTATGCCCGCATCTATCAAAAAGCCCCTACGACCATTGCCGATAAAATAACAATTGCCACTACTGCCACTACCAAAGCTCTGAAAACGTAATTTATGCATACAAATATTCTTACGAAAAATTCAAATACCTACAAAGGTAGAATTAATAAACTAAATTATTGTAAATTTGCAAGACTTATTTGACAAATAATTCAAAGATTCATGATAATTTTACATATTGAGACCTCTACCAATATTTGTTCAGTCGCCCTTAGCAAAGATGAGAATTGCATTTTCAATATCAGCAATGATGAAGGCATGAACCACGCTTCTATGCTTAGTCCGTTTATACAAAAGGCATTAGACTTTTTAGAAACTACGGGAGAGACCTTGGATGCTGTAGCTGTAAGTAGTGGACCGGGCTCCTATACCGGTTTACGCATAGGTGTTTCTACCGCTAAAGGTCTGTGCTATGGCTTGAATATTCCTTTAATCAGCGTTAGTACTTTAGAGATTATCATGATAGAGGCAAAAAAACAATTCCCTGATATACAAGACATAAAGGACAGTCTCTGGATACCCATGATGGATGCCAGACGTATGGAGGTGTATGATGCCATATACAATCAAAAAGGTGAACTAATCAGGGATATAGCTGCTACCATAGTGGATGAAAATACTTATGCAAGTTTGCCAGATAGCGCAACTATATGCTTTTTTGGAAATGGGGCTGCAAAGTGTAAATCAGTCATAAATTTACGAAATGCACTATTTTTTGACGAAATACACCCCTTAGCATCCAATATGATAATACCTGCAAAAGGTAAATTTCTTCAAAAAGACTTTGAGGATATAGCCTATTTTGAACCTTTCTATCTCAAGGAATTTCAAACTACTATTCCTAAAAAAGGGATGACCAAAGGTTTAATCTGATTATGTGAAAATAATAGACTAAATTTGTAACATATATTTTACGACTTTTTTTACGACTTATATTTTAAAACTTATCCATATGAACGAATTATTTCAAGACAGACATATTGGTTTATCCGAAGAGGACATACAAACCATGTTAAAAGCATTAAAACTCAACTCCTTGGATGAGTTAATCACTGATACTATTCCCGCCAATATCTTATTAAAAGAGGATATAGAACTTCCGGAAGCACTGACTGAAAAGCAGTATCTCAATCATATACATAGTTTAGGGAAAAAGAACAAATTGTTTAAGACTTACATAGGACAAGGTTGGTATGATACAGTTTTACCGGCTGTAATCCAACGTAATATTTTTGAAAATCCTTCTTGGTATACCTCTTACACGCCTTATCAAGCTGAGATTTCGCAAGGGCGTTTGGAGGCTTTATTGAATTTCCAAACGGCTATTTGTGAATTTACAGCTATGGAAGTTGCGAATGCCTCTTTATTGGATGAATCCACTGCTGCTGCGGAAGCTGCCACTATGATGTACAATTTACGAAGCAGAGAACAGGTTAAAAATCAAGTTAAAAAACTCTTTGTTGACAAGGCAATTTTTCCACAAAGTTTAGCTGTTTTACATACACGAACGCAAGCGCAAGGCATTGAAATGGTAGTAGGTGATTTTAATACTTTCCAAGCCAATGAAAGCTTTTTTGGGGTGATAGTGCAATATCCTGATGAGTATG
>CAYPYZ010000213.1:0-3573 GCA_964414805.1 uncultured Paludibacter sp. | reverse complement strand
CCTCACAATCTTTCGGATGTGATTGATGCTACAGTGGCGTATATCGACAATAATGAGATAGAAATTGATGAGCTTATCAAATATGTAAAAGCACCGGATTTCCCGACAGGTGGTATAATTTACGGTTATGCCGGCGTGAAAGAAGCCTTTCATACAGGGAGAGGACGCATAGTTATTCGCTCTAAAGTAGATATTGAAGTCGACAGTTCTGATAGGGAAAAAATCGTTATACATGAAATTCCTTATCAAGTCAATAAGGCAGAATTAATTCGCTCAATCGTTTCCTTGATAGAAGACAAGCGCATTGATGGTATTGCCCATATCAATGACGAGTCGGATAGGGATGGGATGCGCATAGTGATTGATATTAAGAGGGATGCCAACTCCGGTGTAGTCTTGAATACTTTGTACAAATACACGGCTTTGCAATCTTCTTTTAGTGTGAATAATATTGCACTTGTCAATGGCAGACCACGTTTGCTAAATCTAAAAGAACTGATTCAATACTTTGTTGAACATCGCCATGAGGTAGTAACAAGGCGTACTCAATTTGAATTGGCGGAAGCTGAAAAACGGGCTCATTTGCTTGAAGGTTTTATGATTATTTTAGATAATTTGGATGAAGCCATTCAGATTATTAGAAATTCTAAAACTCCGGAAGAGGCACGTAATCGATTGATGGAGCGTTTTGGTCTTTCGGATATACAAGCCAGAGCGGTAGTTGAAATGCGTTTGCGCCAGCTTACCGGCATGGAGCAAGATAAATTAAGGGGTGAATATGAGGAGATTTTGAGTTTAATTGCCCATTTGAAAGATATTCTTGCACAAGTAGCATTACGCATGGAAATTATTAAAGACGAGCTGATAGAAGTTAAAACTAAGTTTGGTGATGCACGCCGTACCGAAATTGTATATGCTTCAGAGGAGTTTAATCCGGAAGATTTCTATGCTGATGATGAGATGATTATTACTATTTCTCGTTTTGGATATATTAAACGTACTGCTTTAGCGGAATTCCGTGCACAAGGCAGGGGCGGTGTAGGCTCCAAAGGCAGTGATTCTCGCGATGATGATTTTATAGAATATATCTATCCTGCATCTATGCACAACACCATGATGTTCTTTACACAAAAGGGTAAGTGCTATTGGTTGAAGGTTTATGAAATTCCAGAAGGTAGTAAGACTTCCAAAGGCAGGGCTATACAAAATATGTTGAATATTGAGTCTGATGACAGGGTTAATGCCTTTATACGTGTAAAAGGTCTTGATGATGAGGAGTATATCAATTCTCATAATTTAATATTCTGTACTAAAAATGGTTTAGTTAAAAAGACCGTTTTAGAAGCTTATTCTCGTCCGAGAGTGAATGGCGTAAGAGCTATCAATATACGTGAGGATGACCAAGTGATAGAGGTTCGTCTGACAGATGGTGATTCCGAAGTTATTTTAGCTAATAGGAATGGTCGGGCTATTCGTTTCCACGAATCTAAGGTACGGCCTATGGGTAGAACTGCGACTGGTGTAAGGGGTATGCATTTGGATGATGATGGTCAGGATGAAATTATAGGCATGGTTTGCGTGGCTAAGGATGAAGATGAAACCATCATGGTTGTATCCCAAAAAGGTTATGGCAAGCGTTCTTTATTAGATGATGAAAATGGTGAACCGATTTACCGCATTACCAATAGGGGTGGTAAGGGAGTTAGAACCATGAATATCAATGAAAAAACCGGTAAATTGGTTACTATAAAATCTGTCAATGATGACAATGATTTAATGATTATCAATGTTTCCGGTATAGTTATTCGCCTGCATGTAGCAGATATTCGTGTGATGGGACGTGCCACTCAGGGTGTTAAATTAATCAATCTTGAAAAGAGAAATGATGAAATTGCATCGGTTTGTAAGGTGTTGACTGAAACGGAAGAGGAAACAAATGCATCTGAGGTAATTGAAGGTGATTTGGATAAAAGCTTGGACGATAACATAGAAAACAATCAATCTAATAATAATTTAGAAGGTGGTGATACACAAGATAATACATTGCCGGAAGCGGAATAGAAGAGATAAATAAAGACCATTTATAAATAGAATATTGTAAAATAAATAAAATTAGACATCATGAAAAAAGTAATTTTTTCGTTTATAATGATTTTAGCTGTAACAACAGCTTGTGCTCAAAAGAAAAATGTTTCTAAAGCTAAGAATTTAGTATTGATGGAAACTCCTGACTTTAAGGGTGCTAGACAAGCCATTAAGGAAGCATTGGAAGATCCAGCAACCAAAGATGATCCAAAAACTTGGCATGTAGCCGGATTGATAGGTTATAAAGAAAATGAGGATTATTACAAGCAAATGGCCTTAGGGAAAGAGATTAGCTTTATCAAAAAAGGTGAAGCTGTGATGGATTCTTATCATTATTTATTAAAGGCTTATGACCTTGACCAAAATCAGTTTAATAAAAAAGGTAAGAAAATTAAGCCAAAATTTGAAAAGGATATTAAGAACAAAATCAAGGAATATTATGATGATAAACATAATATTTTCTATTATGCTGCCACTTTATTTGATGAGAAAAAGGATTATGAAGGGGCTATGGATGCTTTTGATACTTATCTTTCAATCCCTGATTTGCCCTTTATGGCAGGTATGGTAGAGAAGGATTCTACTTATATTCAAGTAAAATACTTTAATGCTTTAGCAGCAAGAAATGCAGAGAAATGGGAGAAAGCCATTGCTATTCATGAAGAAATCAAGGGTGGTGATTACGAAAAAGCCAATATCTATAAATTGTTGTATGAAGAATATTTACATTTACAAGATACTGCTAAATTCGTTCAAACTTTGGAGGAAGGTTTTGAGCAAATCCCTGAAGATCCATGGTTTATCCAAAACTTGATCAATTACTATCTATCTAATAATATGATAGATGAATCTAAAGTGTAAATTGAAAAGGCTATAGAATTATCTCCTGATGAAGCCGTATATTATTATATCAAAGCGAAAATTTTTGAAATTGAGGAGGATGATGCGAGTGCTAAGCTGTTTTATGATAAAACTTTAGAACTTGATCCTGAATATGCTGATGCTTATGCCGGTTTAGGAGTGATGAAAATTAATGCAGGTGAGAAAATTCTTGAAGATGCTCTCTATAAATCTGACAGAGAATACAATATGGCCAAGCAAAATGCAGAAAAACTCTTCAAAGAGGCAGTTGACTATTTTGTGAAAGCTAAAAAAATTAATCCGGATGAATCCATCTATAAAAGAAATCTTCGTGCCTTGTACTATCGTTTGGGTATGAGTGAAGATCTTGAAGCGATTGAAAAAGAAATGGGCTATTGATAGTATGTTGACTTCTGTGCAGATTATACTGCGGAGTTGAAGTTACAGTATGACCAAAAAGAAGTAGTCTCGGAATTTTCATTCCGAGACTATTTGTTTTAAAGATGTTTTATAGCTAAATGAATAATTCCAAGTTTTGAAAACCACCCCTTGGCTATATAAAACCACCTTTGTGTAGCGGAGACGAGAGTTGAACTCGTGACCTTCGGGTTATGAATCCGACGCTCT
>CAYPYZ010000212.1:0-3584 GCA_964414805.1 uncultured Paludibacter sp. | reverse complement strand
GCTTCGGAACATTACTACTTAGAAAGCCATCAACAGTCTTTCTCGCTCCCTTTCTATCAGGATCAGGATCCCCAGTCCCCCCGCCTTTACTACCGGCTTCACGTTTAAAAAAGTCTACTATTGATCTGCCCAGTTCTTTGGCACCGTCAAGTAAAGCAGGGATCTTATCACCACAAAAAAGAATTAGCTCATTAACACCTTGTGCGATTGCTGGTCCATATACAGATACTAACTCCGAAACCTCAGGAGCAAACATGAACCCAAGAATTAAAACAGCCGTCACCGGATCGCGCCCATCCGGGTCCACATACACCAACGGATTATTATTACAGTAGATATACCAATTCCGCCCATCTTTGGCTGGATCCATAGTAATGAATCTGCCGATGGCTGGATCGTAGAATCTGGCACCAAAGTAATATAATCCTGTACTGTCTATGGGTTTACCGGTAAAGCGATGATTATGATTTTCAACATCGTCGGTTATCTCTACAAGATTACCAAATGGATCATAAGTTAGACTTCCAGAATCAGAGCCGCTTAACACTCTGGTGGAACCTAGATGATCCCCATGATAAAACACTCTTGATGCTATGCCGTTTACTATTTCATCTCTTGCTATATACCGCCCTAAAGCTACGATATATCTTCTTTCAATTGTTGGCATTCCCTGCTGGATGACTTTTTCATAAGCGGTTTCATTTCCTTTAGGGAGCCTAATTGTCATGATATTGCCTTCAATTGTTTTAATCAGCCGTCCATAAGCATCATATTCGTATTGAGCAATAATATCTGTTCCAACTTTTTCTTGTTTTAATCTACCTGCCCCATCATAGGAGTAATAAGTGGTAATGCCATCCTTTTGGCGAGTAATTATGGCTCCGGCTTGGTTATGCGTAAATACTTCCTTTTGTGTTCCTTTGTTTATTTCCTTAAGTAACTGAATGTTATTTTCTTGATAGCTATATTTTTCAATAGTGCCGTCGGTTAGGTTTCTAAGTAAGGTTCTATTATCTGTTCCGTTATAACCGTATCTGTAGGAATAATTAAGTAGGGTATTATTGAGATTGGTATACGTTGCGGTTCTTAATCTATTTAGCTGATCATAGGTAAAACTTTGTGTTGATCCGGCAACTTCATCGTTAATGCGAGTAATATTGCTGATGTTATCGTAGGTGTAGCTTTGGGAGAAGATTTCGTTGTCGATTTCATCTGCTGTTTTTATCTCTAAAGGACGCCCGCGACCGTCATAAGTTATAGCAGTTGTTGCTTGATTACCAAACCTAATTGTCTTTAATAATCCGCCGCTAGTGTATTCAAATTTTGGTACAATTTGAGATGATCCATTGATAGAGGGACCTGTTAATTTTTCTAGCCTTCCGTAACTATTTAGGTAATAACCATAGACTACCGTTTGGTTTTCTGGATACGTCATCTTGGTCAATCGGCCTGCTCCGTCATACCCATAGGCCAAAGCGTATGACATAAGGTTGCCTGTGTTATCCTTGATATTCCATTCTTCATTAATCAAATGCCCCACGGGATTTGTCTTAGTCATTACTTCATTTACTATATTTGTACCTTCCCACACGATTGCAGTGGTTATCTTGCCATTGAATCCACCGGAATTGAAATGTCCATAGGTTGTTACTACTTTACGCTTTGGATCGATTACTTCTTTAACTCTATCCCACGCATCATATTCGTACGCTATTTCACCATATCCAAAATCAGCTGATATTAGATTTCCACGGTTATCATAGCTAAACTCATGGGCAGACAATGTGCCGGGACCATTTGTTGCAGGCATTGCTATCTTTCTTATTTGGTTAAGTACTTGGTATTCATAGCTTGTAATTAAGCCTGCCGGATCTTTTTCTGTTAATAGTCTGCCAAGCAGATCATAAGTGTAATATGTATCATAAGTTTTAGTAATTAAGCTGGTTCCATTAGCTGAATCATATTCAGTTACTCGCTGGCTGATGCGCAGAAGATTTCCTACCTCATCATAATATGATGTTCTCCTATCATTGTACACACCTTTAGCATCTATATATATCTGCTCTGCTTTGAGCTTATCTACATGCCGAATCTCATCAAAGGGAGAACTGGTAGTACTTCCAGAATAGATCTTTACTAATCTGCCTAAATTATCGTATTGATAAAGGGTGCTTATCTTGATATTATTATCTAGTAAAGTCTCTTCTTTAGAAACTAACCCGGTTTTGTTATATTCTACTGCACGGACAACTTTGAATGCATTATTTACCATTCGTTCTTCGCTTTTAAAGCGTCCAAAAGCATCAAAATTGTATATTACCTTATCCAAAACATTTATACCATCTTTAACTAAAGTGTTTACTTTTAAACCAGCATCATCATATATCCATTCACGTGTATACTGCTTGCTGGCTCCAGCTTGAATTACAGTTGGTTCTATAACCTTCTCTAATCTTCCAAGTTTATCATATTCGAATTCTTGCACAAAATCAATATTATTTTCCGATTCCGTAATTGTCTTAACTCTACCAAACGAATCATAGGTAGCTGATAATCCATATGGTTCAGAAACATAATCAATTTCATTTCTGATTTCCACTGGATAAGCATCGTATTTATCATCATATGTAACATAGGATCGGTGGTAAGAGCTGCCACTTTTAGTTCTTACATAATTCAACTTATATTTCCTGGTGGTTGAAAGATAGTAATAATTGTACTGAGCCTCATCGCCTATTTTTGTCCAAAGAAAAGGTCGAATCCTGTACTCAGATTTAGAGACCTTGGCTTTACTACCAGCTGTAACTCGTACCCTGATTTCCCAGTCACCCAAGGGTACAGTGACAACATGGTTGTTTGTTCCACTTTTTCCGAAGAAAGAAGTAGTTTCATGTATGCTGTGCTTTACAGTCCATTTATCAGTCCCAATCTCGCGTACTTCGACAACGTAACGCACCCCGCCTAATAGCTTTATACTCCAGTCAATTGTTAATTCAAAATAATCCACATTGTTGACCGCAAGAGACCAAGGCGTACCGCCACTACTCATATAATCCGATGTGGTGCCAATGTGGGACTCATATGCTCCTAAAGCTCCACTATATTTCTGATGAATTTCTTGTCCAATATTCCTATTACCGCTTGTTAGAGTATACTTAGTTGTCTGCCATATTGCCCCACCAGTAATGTCTTCAATCTTATGCCGTTCTTCTTTTAGGAAGTGATTGGCAATGCTGTTATAACAATATTCTTAGTATATTTTTAAGAATCCTTGCTCATGCCAGACCTTTAATGTCATTTGTGCATTAAACCCAAAAATCCCATTTTTATCATCATTTGCTGCATCCTCAAGTATTCTTTCAGCCTTATCTATATGGATTTTTAACGCTAGACAGTGAGCGGCCGCCTTAGTTCTTGTAACTACATTTTCGTTACCAAATAATAGCGGTAAAGTGTCGGTTGCAAATTCCAAATTTTTCTCTAAATGTTTGAATGCTTGGGTTATTATTTTACCTTCTTTGTTATTTGTTTTATAATCTCCCTCTAAAGTAGCCTTGTATATAACATTTCCACTTCTAATATAT
>CAYPYZ010000211.1:0-3584 GCA_964414805.1 uncultured Paludibacter sp. | reverse complement strand
CCATCTTTCAAATTTCCTAAATTTGATTCCACTTTAGCTCCTGTGATGCTATAGATGATTACATTTTTGATAGTTTTGGTAGCATGTGTATTGGCAATACCTGATGCTGTTGGGTCATCACTTACACAACGTATGCTCATGCCGGCAGATTTAAGAATACCAGAGCGATTGATGTCATTACGTGTATTTCTTAAAATTCGTCTGAAAGCTTGATGTTTGAGGTTTGTATCTTCCGGATTATTTGTTGTGACTGTCATAAAATAAGCATCTTCTCCATATTTGTCAAAATTACCCTTGTCTTTTTCCCTATGACCGGCTGGTACAGCATTAAAGCCATGACTCCCTGCTGTTTCTCCAAAACTACGATTAGGGGATTTAAAGTATATTGCTTCTCTATTCGTGTGCCTCCATGCTTCTTCATCCACTTTTGCTTGGCTCATTCCCAAAAACATTTCTAATATTTTAAAATCATTATCGGTGGGTACAAGCCATCCTTCCGGACAAATACCTCTCTCGTCCACAGCTGCCATCCAATTGTAGAGATAACCATCTTCTTGAATTGCGCCCGGGTAGATGCAATAAGCTGCCTGCCCTGTCATAGTTTCCTTGTCATATAAATCTTTCCAATCCGCATTTTCAAATCCGGTAGCTATATCCTCTCCGTTTAAAAATTTAGCTGTTCTTAAATTTTCAGCAGTCCAATACTGATTACCAATTTTTACCCATGGGTAAGTGTTACCGCTACCGTCAACACCGGTAGTACCTGCAGTTTGTGCAGTCAAAAATCCTATACTTAGGATTACTGTTAAAATAATTGAGTAAATAGTTTTCATAATAACATGTTTTTAAGTTTATGGAGACTGCCGTTAAGCAGTCTCCAGATAATTGATTTAATAAAATTTTAATAGTCTATTCTTACGCAACGTACCGACTCGCCTTCTACTTTAGATATAACACCTCTGTAAATAGTACGATAAGCATTTCTCATAATGCGTCTGATACCTTGAAGTTGTAAATCAGGATTTTCTGCGGTACACCAGAAGTTGGCATCCACATTATAACCTTCTAAAACACCTGTATCTTTATTCCTTTTTCCGGAAGGTAAAGCATTGAATCCATAATCATTGGTACCATCAAATTCTCTGTCGGATGACTTTAAGACTGTGCCGGGAGCAGGAAAAGTTTCAGCACCACGCCAAGCCACAAGTGCTAATTCACTTGATGGAATACCCAAAAATCTTTCTAAAATAAACCAATCTGTATCAGATGGAACTCTCCATCCTTCCGGACAAATACCTCTTACATCAGCTACAGCAAACCAGTTATACAGCAAACCGTCTGTCTCGAAGTCTGCATCAGGATGAATAGAATAAGCAGGCGTACCAGAGTTTTCTTCCCTGTTCATCAACTGCGTATATGCTTCATTTGAAAAGCCTGTTGCAATCGTATCCCCATTCTTAAACTTGGTAGCTCTAAGGTTTTCTGCAAACCATTCTTGTTCACCTATAACAACCGTTTTATAAACATTACCTTCAATGTCTTTTACTTCAGTCGTTTCACCGGTTACCTTATTTAAATTGAGATTAATAGCATATTCGTTTGCGATATTGGTTGGAGTAATGCCCTCTTCTTCAACATCTACAAAAGGTAGGTCTTTGTAAAACATGGCCAAATCCCCTCTGTCAATAATACCATTCTCATTGATATCCACATAAGCACAAGCATAAATTTCTTCTGCTCTAACACTTACTTCTTCAAAGCTTATAAACAAACCACCGTCTATTTCTTCTTCCGTCAATACGGTTATGATTTGTAAATCAGGTTCTATGTCAATAATCGTTTGTCCGGTTACATCTTGATAATATAGATTGGTAATCAACTCTTGACCCGCTGTAGGTTTAATACGCGCAGTGAATCTAATATTAACATCAATGAATTTGGAAGTACTCGGAACTTTTCCGTCTTTATCGCAAGAGGAAAACAAAAAAGGTATAGCCAATAAGGCTATCAATACATACTTAATTGTTGAATGTGGTTTCATATATGTGTAATTTATCGATTAGTAAAATAAATGCAAAGTTGAGCGAATAGGATAATGATCGGAAACCTTGGGTTCTCGTTCTTCTAATGAGTTTTCCTTGAAACGTATCACGATTTCATAATCTGAAACGGTGATTTTTCTTGGTGAATAGGTAAATATATAATCTATTCTTTTTGAACCATTAGGACTTGCCGGAGGGATAAGATCGAAAATCCTGGTGCTAGTCGTGTATTCATAATTCTTTTTATCCAAAGCCACATCGTAGGTGTCGGTAAAACCACGACTTTTCATGCCTAAAGGACCACCCGGAATACCTTCAAATTTAGTATTGGGATAATTGTTGAAATCCCCACAGACAATGGCAGGTATATCATATTTTTTAGAAATATTAATTGCAGAATCTGAAACACACAAGGCCATTTCAAACCTTATTTCTTGTAATTCTAAGGTAGTGCCTGCGGTAGGGTGTTTAGAATAAACTACCATTTCTTTGCCAGTAGCTTTATGTTTTAGTATTACATAAGTGACAAAGCGGGCTGTTTGTCTACCGCTCACTGTACTCATATATCCATCAAAATCACCGGAAGCCACCAAGCTGAACATATCTTTCTTCCAGAAAATTGCTCTGGCATCAACTCCTTTATTACCTAAACCAATGTTTCTGTTATTGATAAAACCATCGTAAAATTCTTGTAAAAGCACAGTAACATCCTGTATATGATGATCTTTTTGAACTTCTTGCAAGGCTAAAATATCCGGGAAATTGTCGGGTTCAAGTATCAAATTTTTAAACGCATCCCTTCGAAATGCCCATATATCTTTTCCATTAATTTTGTTGTCTATATAATATTCTCTTGGATGATTGGTCATATATACACTGTCATTCATCACATTAAAGGTTTCTATCGAGACGGCTAAGTCTGCTGTTTTGTACGACTTCACTTCCGTCCACTCCGTCCATTGCTTCCCATTAGATGCCCTAAACTGCATATAATAGGTGGTGGCTGCATGCAAGTTATTTACTTCAGCCCTTTCGGCACCAGACTCTTGAACTTGGGCATCAGACATATCCTTGGATGTGCTGACCTTAGTTTCAAATTGTCTTGCGTTTTTAATCTCTCTGAAAGTGACTACTACCTGCTCTGTAAAAGTATATTCTTTAAGTATTTTAGGAGCAGATGTGTCAAAATCAAGATCATCTACAGCTTCGCAAAAAGTGAAAAATATCAACCCTAAGCTAAGCAATACATATTTCATCTTCTTCATAATTGTTAATTTTATTTACACTGGGAAATAGCAGATTTATCGTGAATCTCTAAGGTTTTTAAAAATTATTGTAAACGGTAGTATGCTTCATAATAAACTAAGCTTTGGCATACTACCATTTACACTCACTAAAACACAATCTATTTACCTGTTGATAATAGTTTTTTCAGTTGTTATTGTACCATCTGTATGGATGGATTTTTTCAAATATAAACCTTGTGGTAATGCGTTCTCTTGCAAGTCTAATTGAACTCCTGAAAGTAAGTAAAATTCAGTC
>CAYPYZ010000210.1:0-3587 GCA_964414805.1 uncultured Paludibacter sp. | reverse complement strand
TGTGATTACATTAGATAGTTTTTCGTCCGGCACAAATTATCAAGGTATAGAACACCTTCATCTACGTGATTTTCTGAAACGCAGTGAGTTATGATGAAGGTTTTCAGATATAGATGAAAAGATTTTTTATAAAAAACTACACAATCAAAATCTTTCTGATACCCGATTATATGCGCCTTTTAGCGGTGTGCTACTCAAAAAACTATTTGAAACAGGCGAAATTATTAATCAGGGTATGCCTGTTTTGGTTCTATCTGATATTAGTAAAATAAAAGTAAATGCATATATCCCCGAAAATCAGTTAAACCAAATTCATCTCGGACAAATCGCCCATTTGCAAATAGGTGCATTGGACGAAAATTTTGAAGGGAAAATCATTGAAGTAGGAAGCGTAGCCGATACCACAACAAGAGCATTCACAGCAAAGATTGAAGTTGATAATCCCGACTTAAAAATTCGTCCGGGAATGATTGCTGAACTTACGATACTTTCGTCACAGGAAAAATCAGTATTGACAATTCCTGCAACATCCATATTGCGAACACCCGAAGGTTGGCCTTTTGTTTTTATAGCTGATAATGGACGTGCATTTCAACGAAGTGTAAGTATAGGAGCTGTTTATGGCGATAAAATAGAAATCCTTTCAGGCTTATCCGCAGGTGAAATTCTTATTACAGGTGGACAACACAAGCTGACCAACGGCAGCAAAATTTCAATAACCAACAAAGAATAATTCCAATGAATTTTGTAGAAAGAGCATTAAAATATAGGCAAGTAACCTTGCCGGTACTTGCATTGTTTTTTGTTGTTGGGGTATATTCTTTATTGAATATGTCCCGCAGGGAAGATCCACAACTAACTATTCCACAAGGACTTGTAATTGCATATTATCCGGGTGCAAGCTCGGTGCAGGTAACCAATAAATTGGAAGAATATCTGTTCCAATTTGATGAGGTAAAGAAATCTAAAACAGTTTCTACTTCGGAAGAGGGAAAGGTAGTCATCTCAGTTGAACTGCATAGTACAGTTAAAGATTTTGATGTTTTTTGGAGTAAACTAAGCCATCAGCTAATGGTTGCTAAACAGTTGGATCTGCCCAAAGGCGTAATTGGTCCCATTATCAATTCCAACTTCGGAGATACGGAGGCTATGATATTGGGTATTTCAGGAAAAGATGTGCCGCACAATCAACTCAAGCATTATGCGCAACAGTTGGAAGATATGCTATCCACAATACCAACTGTATCTAAGGTGAAACGCAACGGTGACCGTGAAGAGCAGATTTTGGTCACAACCCATTCTGCAAAGATGGCTCAATATGGGGTGGACTTACCGGATGTAATCAATATCCTGCAATCGCAAAATGAAATTTACCCAACGGGAAGCATAGAGCTTTCATCATTTCAAGTACCGCTTTATACCAAAGGTTTTTACACCACTCAGGAAGAGTTAGCCAACCAAATTATCGGTGCTTCAAACACGGGTTCTGTTGTCAGACTGAAAGATATTACCACGCTTAGCAGAACCTATGCTGATCCCACAAGTAATATAAGAGTAGGTGAGGATGAAGCTATAATTGTGAGTATTCAGATGTTGGCGGGAAATAATATTGTAAAATTTGGCAAAGAGGTAGATAAGAAGTTGGAGCAATTCCGCCGAACTGTGCCCGAAAATATCAAGGTTACGACAATTGCCGATCAACCAAAAGTGGTTGACAACAACGTTTCAAACTTTATGTTAGAGTTTTTATTGGCAATTGTGTCTGTAATCATCATTATTCTCTTGATGCTGCCTTTCAATGTTGCTATTGTATCCGCATTGGCAATACCGATGACAATTGCGCTCACGCTTGGTTTGATGAATTTATTTGGAATAGAGTTGCATCAGGTTTCGCTTGCAACATTGATTGTCGTCTTGGGTATGGTGGTGGATGATGCAATTATTGTTGCGGATAATTATGTAAACTTGTTAGACAGAGGATATAGTCGTTGGGAAGCGACTTGGAGAAGTGCAAGCGAATTGATTCTCCCAATTTTCGTTGCAACATTAACCATCATTTTCACTTTTATGCCCATGGTAATGCTTACGGGTGTTGTAGGCGAATTTATTCAAGCACTACCTCTAACAGTTACAATTGCATTAAGTTCCTCATTTATTGTAGTAATATTATTGACCCCATTGTTGTGTTATATTTTTATCAAAAAAGGATTAAATAATCGTACTGTTGCTGATAAAAAGAAGAGAATTAGCATTTTAGACAAAATGCAATCGGGCTATAATAAATTATTGGATTGGTCTGTTGCTCGTCCCAAACTTACCATAATAATGAGTATTGTGCCTGTTCTATTTGCTTTTTTACTATATCAATTCGGCATTAAGCAGAAATTCTTTCCAACGGCAGAACGAAATCAGTTTGTAGTTGAATTATGGATGCCCACAGGAACGCATTTGGATGCTACGGAAAAGGCAACTAAAAAATTAGAATCTCTAATTAAAGATGACAAACGGGTGGTGAATTACACTTCTTTTATTGGTACATCAGCTCCCCGTTTTTATTACAATTTCTCACCTGAATTTCCTGTAAGCTATTATTCCCAAATTTTAATAAACACCACCAATGCAAAAGCTGCCGAGGTTTTAGCAGAAGAGTTGTCGCACAAGATTGAAGATGCTGTGCCCGAAGGTTCACCCCAGGTAAAGCTGATGCAGCAAGGGAAACCGATGATAGCTCCTATAGAAGTTCAGATTTGGGGTGATGACATCACTTTTCTGAAAACCATTGCCCGGCAAGTGGATTCCATTGTGAGCAACACCAAAGGAAGTGTGCACATTCGTAACGATTTTAAAGAAGATTATTACGGATTAGATATTCGTCTGAAATCTGAAGCTGAACGCTTAGGTTTCACCACTGAAGCTGTTGCTAAAAGTGTATATGCAGGATTTGCAGGAGCACCAGTTACCACCATTCGTGAAGGTAGCGAAACGGTACAGGTAGTGTTTCGCTTGGAAGAAAATGCACGTCAATCATCCAATGATATAAACAATATATATATCACTTCACCTGTAACAGGCGCAAGCGTTCCATTGGAACAAGTTGCTGAACTGCAACCGGTTTGGAAAACAGGAAAAGTTAAACACCAGAATGGTATGCGGATGCTCACCGTGCAAAGCGAAACACAAGATAATGCGTTGCCATCGGAGCTACTTAAGAAGATAAAACCTGAAATAGCAAAACTCAATTTGCCCGCAGGTTACCATATCACTTTTGGTGGGGAAGATGCCAACCAAAAAGAAACTTTTTCTGAAATGCTATTGGTGCTGGGTATCAGTATAGTATTAATTTTTTTAGTGTTACTCTTCCAGTTTCAAAATCCAAAAGAAGTGGGTATCATTATGCTTACTATCCCGTTAAGTTTATTTGGTGCATTATTAGGATTGGCTCTTACAGGTAATAATTTTGGATTTACGGCATTTGTCGGTCTGATAAGTCTTTCGGGAATAGTGATTCGAAATTCTATTATTCTTATTGACCACATCCATGAATTGGTAAAACTCCATGGGATGTCCTGGCGACAAGCTACCATTGA
>CAYPYZ010000209.1:0-3599 GCA_964414805.1 uncultured Paludibacter sp. | reverse complement strand
AGCTTGCAATCCGAAAGCCCCATACATACCGGTTTCCTCATCCACTGTAATAAACATTTCAATGGCAGGATGTGGAATATCATCAGCTTCAAGTACAGCCATGGCTGCCGCCACACCTATGCCATTATCAGCACCAAGGGTAGTATCCTTAGCCTTTACCCACTCACCTTCTATAATGGTTTCAATAGGGTCGATTTCAAAATCATGTTGCACGCCCGCATTCTTTTGGGGAACCATATCCATATGCGCTTGAAGCACCACTGCCTTGCGGTTTTCCATACCCGGAGTGGCAGGTTTTCTGACTAATACATTACCAATTTCATCCTGTAAGGTCTCCAATCCTAAGGACTTACCAAAGTCCATTAAAAATTCACCTATAGGTTTTTTAAGTCCTGAAGGGCGAGGAATACGTGTTAGACTGTAAAAATGTTTCCATAATGCCTGAGGTGCTAATTGTCTGATGTCGTTCATAAATTCAGGGTGTTTTATAAATGATTAAATAGGAAGTTTAAAGTATATAATTAATTACATCATGCAAAGCTACAAAAAACTACCGTATATGTTTAATGTAAAGTTGTTAATTTCTAAATAGATGTATATCTTTGTCATGGATTTAATTAAATTTTTTAAACTAAATATTATGGCACAAGAAAAAAAATTCGTTGCAAGTCCTGAAGCTAAAGCTAAAGCCAAACAATTACGTCTATTTGCGCTATTAGCATGGGCTGTTGCTATTGCCGGCGAGGTGTTTGCAATTTGTAAACTCATAAGTAATGAAATGCTTACATGGTTGATAGTTGCAATAGTTGGGATACTTATCCTATCCATTGTTGGTTCTATTTTATGGAAGAAATCTAACAAGCTCGACCCTGCATCTGAAAAGGATAAAGTGAGATTTTTCGTTCAAAACCAATTAGGCGCTTTGATAGCAGCAGTTGCATTTTTACCATTGATTTTACTGATTTTCTTGAATAAAGACATGGATGGCAAATCTAAAGGTATTGCCGGTGGTATTGCTGTGGTGGCTTTGTTGGTAGCAGGTATTACGGGCATTGACTTCAACCCGGCATCTATCGAGAAATATACTGAGCAAATCAACGCACAGACTGATGTTATCAAGTCTTTGAACAATGGTGTTGACCAAGTTTATTGGACACCCAGCGGCAATAAATATCATTTATTTGAAGACTGTCAACATATCAGGAATAGTGAAATTTCTGGTGGAACAGTAGAAGAGGCATGGAAAGCTCGCAACAAAGATGGTGTTGCTGAGTCTGAGTTTTGCATTACTTGTAAAAATCGTGCTGAAAGGAATTTGAAGAACGAAGCAAGCAACAATATTATTGATGATGTGGTTGAAGCTGTGGACGACCTAATCAACACTGAAGATTGACTTTCGCGAAAGCATATTCAAGTAATATAATTGCAAAAGGAGATTTTCATCTATGATTGATTATCTCCTTTTTAGTATGGAAAATATTTTAAAAATAATCATATGAATTTAACAGATTTATTAAGTGGTCCAGCGGGTAAATTACTTTTAGGTAATTTGAAATCTCAAGTTGGTTTGGACGATAAACAAGCAAGCAATGCCATTGGTGTAGCGCTTCCGGCTATTCTTAGCGGCTTAAACAAGAACGCTCAAACGGCCAAAGGTGCTGAGAGTTTGAACAAGGCTTTGGAAAGCAAACATGATGGTGGTATATTGAAAAATTTAAGTACTATATTGGGTAATACAAGTTCTTTACAGGAAGATGGGAATGGAATTTTAGACCATATTTTTGGAAGTAAAAAGAACTCAGTGCAGGCAGCAGCTGCCAAAGAAGCCGGCATTAGCACCGATAAGATGGGTGTTCTTTTCAGTATTTTAGCACCTGTGGTAATGGGCTATCTTGGAAATGAAAAGAAAAAAACCAAAGCTGATGCTAGTGGATTGGAAAGTATTATTGGCGGTTTACTAAGTTCCAGTACAGGCAGTAAAAGCTCTGCCGGTGGTATTATGGATATGGTTGGTGGTCTGCTGGGCGGCAGTTCTCAGAAAAAAGGAGGTATGTTAGGTGGTTTGATGGATATGCTCAAGAAGTAAATTCGTCATCTATTTATAAATAGTAATGCCTGGTATCTTTCATTTATAGAAAGCATTACCAGGCATTAATCTTAGATTAAGTTTCATCTTTTCCCAAAGACGAACCCTCAGCAATCACCAACTACTTTTTAATCAGTTTAAACACCTTGTTATCTGTTGCAGCGTCAATACGTACATAATATACTGCTGCGTCTAAATGACTTAAGTTCAATTGCAATTGATTATCCTCTGGATAAACCTCCATTATTTGCTGTCCGCTTATACTATACACACTTACTTTATTGATAAGATTAGCAGTCTGAATATTCACCAAACCATCTGTAGGATTAGGGAATAAGGAGATGGCATTATCAGCCTTTATATGCGACGTTCCACTAATTTTTAGAAGAACATTATCATTTTCAGCTTTACCACTCTCTCTGTAAAATTCAATACCGGCATTACTTCCGGTTGCCTCAATTACAGCATCTTGTAGAATTATCTCGTATTGAGATATAAAATGTACAGAACCGCTTTTTATCGCACTTAAATTACTTGAAGTGTAAACAGTACCAGCTACAAGATCTTGTTTGTTAATTCTCACCCTAATTTGATCTGCAAAAGCAGTATGCAAGGTAGTTAGTGAAAAACAATACAATTAAAATGTAAAATTGTCTTTTCATAATGTTTTTATTTAATATGAATTTGTATAAGCATACAAAAAATAAGTTTATTGCGCTCCATAACCCTTGATAGCACCAAATAAATCAGCTGCTTTCTCGAAAGGATAAGAGTTGCCATACATGGTCACGGAAAAACTAGAAGTACCACGCATATTCATGCCCAAAGCCTGGCGAGCAATATTCTCAGAAGAATTGGGGTTGTGCTCCATAGAAGAAGTGCCCTCCATAGTCAAAAAACCAATTAAATATGGTGAATCTACGGCTTTTGACAACTGTTCAACTTCGGCTTCTGACATCTCGCGATTGCCCTCGTACTTCACCAATTGCTCTACATCTTCAAATTGATCGGCAAAAACACGTATGAATCTTCCTAAACTCGGTAAGGTTAAATCTGCTTCCAAATTATTAAAGAAAAGATTATCCCATGCGGAAGTTTTACGTGCTGCTTCCTTGTTTTTATCAGAGTCAACATAGCCTCTATCCAAGGCCGCAAAGTCAGAACAACCCAATATATTATTATAAACATTCGCATCTACGCCCGTCATATACCTAAATCCATAACCCATATCCTTGGCATCGGGCGCCCAGTCGCGTCTCCAAGTAAACATCACCGTATTGTGATGGAAATCTACCGCACAATCACCAGGCTTATTGCTCATCCCCCTTATCTCACAAGCTGCCATGCGATTGGCAAGAAATATATTATTATAAATTTCCCATTTACCACCTATATTCCCCATTTGAATGCCGAAATGACTGCCATTCACCAACACACAATTACGAATAATAACTTGACCTTCTACATCACCATGGATAAGTTGATTGGAAACTGAAGTTACGCCTCTCATGGA
>CAYPYZ010000208.1:0-3604 GCA_964414805.1 uncultured Paludibacter sp. | reverse complement strand
ATTTTTCAACTGATTAGCTTGAACGAAATCGTCTATAGGGAAATAGGCATAATCGGGAAAAGAATATCGTGCAATAGTCGTTTTGCCCGTTTGTCGTGCTCCTGTAAGTACAATAATACGCCCTAAACGACTCTTACTCTTTGTTTCAATATTTTCAAATGCTATTCTCTGTATCATTTTTACATAAATAATTTTAGGATGTGTATTAAAATGAATGCTACTTTTTACGTCATCACTTAATTATGATACAAAGATATACAACTACTTTAAATATCACGCCATTTCTTAAAGTTGTAGTTTAAATATTATGCCATAAATAAATATAATGCTTTAAATATAACAGCATAATCAGGTTATGCATTATAAATTTCAACAAACACATGATATCAAAAAAAGCAGGATGCTCATTTTATTGGAGCATCCTGCTAAGTATTGAGAACGAATTAACTGATTACATCAATCATTCATTCTTCTTCATCTTTTTCTTCATAAACTGCTGAGATAGTTGAACCATTAACGGAAGTACCGTTCACTACGATTTTTAGTTTACCTGCTGTTGCGGTAATAGTCATTTCAGCTTCCGCTAAATACCAAATTTTGGTAAATGCAGCGCTACTACCATTCAATGCATAGCTTCCGTACAATTTATCTTTGTAAATTTCACCGGGAGTGAATGTAAAGTCATCATAAGTCCCGTCAGTCAGATTATATGTACCAACCGCAGGAACTCCAGGTTCTTCTCCAATAGGATAGAGATCATCTGGAATCTCATCAATCACGATGGTACCTTTTGGTCCTTCTAATGTAAGGGTTGACAAAGAAAAGTCCATCTTTCCATCACCATTAGCATCCACATTCTCAGTTTCATAAGAATAGGAAGTAATCACAATTTCAAACGCCTCTTCTGACAATGGCTCACGAATAAAATCAGGATCTCCAACTTCAATAGCTTTTGCATAAGTCAATTCCACTTTAGAGCCATTGCTTAATACGAGATCTAACTCAATTTTATTCTCTTCAATTGTGATGGTTCCGCCTTCAATAAGGGTTTTAGCAGCATCAGCAACACTTGCATCACCATGCAGATTCAGCAAATAAGCTTTTGCAAAAGTACCGGCTTCAGCTGTGCCTTCAGCATCATAAACAAATTTTCCAAGTAGTAAGGAGTCTTGTTCTGTGCTAAATTCAGCATATACTACATAACCATGACCTTGATAAGCATTATCTGCAACGGCGTTACTGGCAAGTTTATAGTTTACTGACACACCCTCGCTCATCAAGCGTAAGTTGTACACATCAGTGCCTACCTTATTGGCATCACCTAAAAAATAAGCTTCTGATTTTGTGATATTTTTTCTGGCTTCTTGAAGTCCCTCCAATACTTCAGTATCCTGCTCGATGGGAGCACAAAGAGTCATCAAAACAGCCACGGCAAGTAGTACTATTTTATTAAATATTGTCTTCATACTTATTATTGTTTAATTAAGTTTTACTTACGATTTAGGGGTAGTTTTTGACCCGGTCTCAATTTTTGTACTTTCATCTGGGATTTCACTCCGGATGGTTCATCATCGTCATCGACTGCAGTCTCATCTACTATTGTAACAGTGCCAGTCCAAGAAGCTTCCACTTGAGATCCTAAAGCAGATTCAGCAGCAACAGCAATGGTATATTCACCATTTTCTTCTTCAATTGTAACGGTTCCATCAACTAAATATAGGTTAGCGCCAATAGAAGGAACTGACACAAAGCTACCATTCGGGAAACCGGCTTTAAAGCCTGCGCGTACAGTATTCTCTTTATCAGAGGTATTGATTGGGAATTCACCGGTTGGCAACACAGCACCACCCACATAGTCTGTCAATAAACTCAACACCACTTCGCCATTAGCGGCTTCTAAAGTAATTTCAAATTCATCAACGATATACCAGTCATCGCCACCAAATTTGTCCTGTATAGGATAAGAATAGTCCAAATATCCCCAATAAGACACATCAGCAGCCGTTGCTACCCAGTTTACATTAATGGTTGCGTCATCTTCATATGGATCAGGTATTACACCCGGGAAGTCAACATCCCAAATAAATTCATAAGTAATTGGACCAGCTAAGCCATTGGTTGCAAGATTAGCGTATAATAAACTTATTGAGTAAAGGTTTACATAAGTATCAAAGTAACAATAAGGAGCATAATTCACACTGTCAAAGTAGAATGCATAAGATGAAAACTGTGACGATGCAAATCTTTGAACTCCTTGATTAACACCTTTCATAGCGAAATTGCCAACCTCAGTGGTATCTAAGGAGAAAACAAAATAGTAACCTTCCGTATCTGACCCATCGTCTTCTTCACTAAAAGGACTCATGGGATCCACTAATCTGAAAATTTCTTCTTTTTCAGCTTGTTGAATAGGAACCGGTCCACCTTCTCCTAAAGCAAAACCATACTCAAATACGGTCACACTACCTCTATCTATCCATTTATAGTCACGGAGTACAGAGATTACTAATTCAGAAGTACCATAAATAGTAGCATCTTTTGGATCTAACTTCAAACCTAATTCTGTATTCATACCCAATGGCATAGCTGAGAAGTCAACTTCTAATAACTGTAATGACTCACCAGCACTAAAGTAAACGGAATCTGCTAAAACAAACACGCCCTTTTCGTCAGTGATTTGTATAGCAATCGTATCGACTGCATCCGTATTTCTTCTTCCTATTTCAACGGAGAAAATAGTAGTATCATTTGGCAAGAATGCTAAAGATTTCTTATTATTCTCTGTGAAATACGCTTGCGATCCGGTTGCCGTATCTTCCGGAGATACCTCCCTAACGGGTGCTTCCTCACAAGCTGTAAAGGCAATCAAACCTAATGTGATGCCTAATAAATAAATTTTATATATTGCTTTCATATGTTTAATTTACAAATTGATTACAAACTACTTATGCTTTTGGAGGAGCTACCTTTTCATTATTATCTTCCTCTTTGATTCCTTTATTAGCTTCAATTTCGCTCTTTGGAACTAGCCATAGTAAGATAGGAGATTCAGCTTCAATATTAAACTGCCAAGCAGCAGGGTAAGAAGTACTACCATCTTCCACACGAGTCACCGGTTTTTTCAAACGCATAATATCATAGAAAGAAAATCCTTCTCCCCATAGTTCGATACGGCGTTGGAACCAAACCTCATCTTGTAAAGCTGTTGCACCTGCAGGAGCGCTGTAGGTGCTACCTGCTTGGTAGCGGTTTTGATTTACAAAGTCATCTAAGATGTTTTTAGCATTACCAGGGTTACCTGACATAGCCAAGCCTTCCACTTGGATAAGTATCATTTCTTCAGCACGCATCAAGAACCAATCTTGAGCAGCAGTTTGATTATACAAACCAGCTTCACCCTTGTATGGACCAAATTTCACATTGGTATACACACCAAAGTCAGCATCAGAAGAAGCAGTTGCTCTCCATTCTTCATAAATTGGCTTGTTTACTAAAGAAGACTCTTCATCTTCGTTTAGCCACCATTGTTTACGAATATCTCCATTATTAATTTTGTCATACAATGGCTTATTGATTTTTCTCCATGCACCAACACCTACATAAC
>CAYPYZ010000207.1:0-3618 GCA_964414805.1 uncultured Paludibacter sp. | reverse complement strand
ATATAGTCTATCCATTGATAGAAGAATCGGAAAAAATGGACTTGCAAAATGCCACTGAAGGCTATGAATATTTTCGTGAAAGCTTTCCGGAATTTAAAGTCAGTTTGGTGCATGGACGACTAAAAGCAGCTGAAAAAGACCATCAAATGCAGCTTTTCGTAAAAGGAGAAACGCATATCATGGTGGCTACTACCGTGATAGAAGTGGGTGTGAATGTTCCCAATGCTTCCGTAATGGTAATAGAAAATGCCGAGAGATTCGGCTTATCGCAATTGCATCAGTTGCGGGGACGCGTAGGGCGCGGAGCAGAGCAGTCATTTTGCATCTTATTGACCGGCTATAAATTAGCTACCGACACCCGCAAAAAGTTGGATATAATGACGCGCAGCAATGACGGATTCGAAATTGCGGAAGCTGATTTACAATTGCGAGGACCCGGAGATTTGGAAGGGACGCAACAGAGCGGTCTGCCCTTTGAATTAAGATTAGCCAATTTGGCAAGGGATGGTAAGATGTTGGAGATAGCCAGAAACTTTGCTATGGAGGTTTTAGAGAAAGACCCACAATTAGAAAACCCTGATAATGCTATCTTGCAAAGACAATTGAAAAAGCTAAAAACCCATACCCATAATTGGGGACAAATTAGTTGAATTTGTATGGGTGGTTTGGCTGAGAAAACTATTTTTTTTACCTTTGAAGCTGTTTTTGAACAATCAGCATAAATAACAACTTAATTTTCATGGAGAAAACGCTCATCATATTGAAGCCCGGAACTGTGCAACGTGCACTAATTGGAGAAGTTATACAAAGATTTGAAAGAAAAGGATTGCAGCTTTGTGGTATGAAAATGATGCAATTAAGCGATGAATTATTGAATGAACATTATGCGCATTTATCGCATCTTCCATTCTTCCAACGTATCAAAAACTCCATGATGGCTGCTCCCGTTATCGTTTGCTGTCTGCAAGGCAAAGATGCCATACAAGTTGTACGAAATATAGTGGGTGCTACCAACGGACGTGAAGCTTTACCCGGAACTATCCGCGGTGATTATAGCATGAGCATACAAGAAAATATTGTGCATGCTTCGGATGCACCCGAAACTGCCGAGATAGAATTGAAGCGCTTTTTTCAAGCAAATGAGTTGTTCGACTATCCATTAAACCAAAGCGGTTTTCTTTATGCTGATAACGAAATTTAAAGAATAAACTCCATTTATAAGCATGTATAAATTACTATTCATAAGCATTATTAGCATATTTGCATTGACTTCCTTCATGAGCTTTGCAGCTGATCACGATCGTCAAACTACCATTGTTCCCATAGACTCAATTGCTGCATATCATACTATTTCCAATAATGATTGTGATATTGCATGTGAAACTGATTGTGATGATATCCAAGACCATCCGGCGGAAGATATTTATAGTAAGATTTGGACTAGCGCCAGATTGAACCCTTATAAAACACCCATTGATAGTCTGCCCGATTCCATACAAATCAATATGGCAGAGTACACCCCTCCTACCAAAGAATTTATACGCGTAACTTCCCATTTTGGAACCAGAAGATATAGATTCCATCATGGAACAGACTTGAAATTGAATACCGGCGATACAGTTTATGCCTCCTTTTCAGGAAAAGTGCGTATCATTGATTACGAACGTAGAGGATATGGCCATTATGTGGTGGTGCGCCATGACAATGGTTTAGAGACAGTTTATGCCCACCTTTCACGCGTATTGGTTTCTCATGATCAAATCGTTTCTTCCGGTACGCCCTTGGCTTTGGGTGGCAATACGGGGCGGTCAACCGGACCACACTTGCATTACGAAGTAAGGTATTTAGGCAACGCAATCAATCCTATTAAACTGTTCAATTTTGAACTTGGAGTGCCCTATACAGAAGATTATCTGATTACCAAAGCAGAAAGCTTTTCACACCATAAAGAGCTGAAAGCTTTAGCCGCAGCACAATACTATCGCGTAAGGAGTGGCGACTGCCTAAGCGTAATTGCCCGTAGATATGGAACTTCTGTTGGTGCGCTTTGTAGATTAAATGGTATCTCTCCAAATAAAGTCATCCGAATAGGACAAACCTTAAGAGTAAGATAAAACTCCCCAAAACTTATTATCTTTGCTTTTTGTTGTAGCATTTGGTATTAACTACCAAACGGTTAGACTATTTATCTAATTTATATTGAAATTTTATCATATGTTGTCAAAAAATAATATAGAAAATCAAATCTTTGTAATCTTTGGTTCCAACGGCGATTTGTCAAGGCGAAAACTCCTTCCAGCAATCTTCCAACTGCATTTAAACAAGCTTTTACCTGAAAAATTTGTAGTGATAGGAGCTGGTAGTCAGGAAAAAGATGAGTATACCAATAGGCAAGATGTGAAGGCAGCCTTATTGGAATATACACATCGCGATTATAAGCAAGAAGATTTAGATGGTTTTTTGGAAAAAGTGTTTTATAAAAAAGTTCATAACCAAACTGACTCTGATTTTCAGGGATTAAAGGACTATATAGATAAAATTTCATCTGATTTACAGATTCCTCAAAACATCATTTATTACTTCTCTATTCCGCCTTTTTTGTATGAAACAGTGGCCAATAGTTTAGTGCATTACAAGCTCAATGAGGAGGAAAATGGATGGAAACGCATCATAGTTGAAAAACCTTTTGGTTATAATTTAAATACGGCTATTGCTTTAGACCAAAAGCTACATACCGGTTTTCATGAAGATCAAATCTACCGTATCGACCATTATTTAGGTAAGGAAACAGTACAAAATATCTTAGTTACCCGTTTTTACAATGGCTTTTTTGAACCCATTTGGAATAGAAAATATGTAGATAGGGTTGAAATTACCGCTGCGGAGAAAATAGGTGTAGGTGATAGGGGTGGTTATTACGATAGTTCAGGTGCTATGCGCGATATGGTGCAAAACCATCTATTGCAAGTCTTGGCGGTAGTTGCCATGGAACCTCCTGCAATTTTTGATGCAGATTCCATACGGAATGAGACTGTGAAAGTGCTTCAAGCCATGCGTCCCATTGCAGAACAGGATGTGCATAAACAGGTGATTCGCGGACAATATGTTGCAACGGAAGTAGAGGGTGCAATGCGCAAAGGCTATAGAGAAGAAAAGGATGTTGATTCTAAATCTAAAACTGAAACTTATGTAGCCTTAAAAACCTATATAGACAACTGGCGTTGGGGCGATGTGCCATTTTATATACGTACAGGTAAACATCTTCCGGCACGCATCACTGAAGTTGTGATACACCTGAAACATGCACCACATCAATTGTTTAAACAGCTATGTTTGACGCATCCCAATAATATGATCATCTTACGGATACATCCAGATGCAGGTATTGCCATAGATTTTGGAATGAAAATACCGGGTGCAGGCTATAAGGTGCAAAACGTAAATATGGCTTTCAAATATGCAGATTTGACAGATACTAAAATTCCAGAAGCTTACGAAAGATTGATTTTGGATGCCATGGCAGGTGATGCTACACTGTACGCTCGTGCTGATGCCGTTAGAGCAAGTTGGAAATTTGTTGATCCCATCCTCAATGCTTGGGAGAACAATCCCGATATT
>CAYPYZ010000206.1:0-3670 GCA_964414805.1 uncultured Paludibacter sp. | reverse complement strand
GGCAGAAGCTCAACCAATTATTCAAAATATGAAGTTGATTCCGGGTGGTGAAGAGTTAGTTTCAAGGGCTATACTTTCGTTGAATAGAACTGCCGAAGATGCTGTGCAGGAAGCAACGCCCATTTTCAAACAAGCAATTTTGAACATGTCTTTTGCAGATGCAACTAAAATTTTGTTTGGAGATGAGAACGCAGCAACCAATTATCTGAAAGAAAATACTTCTGCCGAATTGGTGAAAGCTTTTTCCCCTAAGGTGAGAAACTCATTGGAGAAACCGCTCGTTTTAGGCACTTCTACTACCAAATCTTGGGAAGCATTAACCACTAATTATAACAAAGCAGCTTCAAGTATTGCCGGTGTTATCGCAGGTTTAAAGCCTATAGAAGTGGATATTGAAGAATATGTAACGCAACAAGCCGTAGATGCTTTATTCGTAAAAGTGGCAGCCGAGGAAAAACAAATACGCCAAGATCCCTTAGCGCGTGTAAATGGTTTATTGCAAAAGATTTTCGGACAATTGGATATTAAGCAATAATGCAATAATTATAATAAAAAAGGAACTATCCAAATGGGCAGTTCCTTTTTTTATTGCTATATATTATCTGTAATTTTACTCCACAGAAAACTTATAAATACATGTCTGTGTGTAAGTTTCTCCCGGATCTAAACGCGTAGAGGGGAAGTTGTCATGATTGGGACTATCAGGGAAATGCTGTGTTTCTAATGCAAAAGACTCCCGATATTCGTGCATCTTACCATACTTGCCTTCGCTGGTGCCATTCATAAAATTACCGCCATAAAACTGTATACCGGGTTGATCAGTCCATACCTCCATCTTCCTACCACTTGCCGGTTCATACATTGCAGCCGCAAATTCAACTTCTTTTTCCGTAACTCTATCCAATACCCAGTTATGATCATATCCCTTTCCATGAAGCAGTTGCTGATGCTCCTCATCAACCCTATCACCTATAGCTGTTGCAATACGGAAATCAAAAGGCGTATCTTCAACCGGCATTAAATCCCCATAAGGAATGAGCACTTCGTTTACGGGAACTATAGACGAACCATTGATAGTCAGCAAATGATCGTTGATAGTACCATTGCTCTCTCCTTTAAGATTGAAAAACCCATGATGCGATAAATTAATCACTGTAGGTTTATCCGTAATAGCAGTATAGTCAATTTGCAATTCATTGTCTGCCGTCAAGGTATAAGTCATATTAATCATTAGATTACCCGGAAAACCCTCTTCCCCGTCGGGTGAGGTATAAGTTAGCTCTATCGTATTTTCGGAAACACTTACTACATCCCATACCACTAAATCTAATCCTTTCAGACCACCGTGCAAGGTCTGTCCGTTATTATTAATGGGCAATTGATAGGTCTCGCCATCTATGGTAAACTGACCTTTCGCAATGCGATTAGCGTATCTACCTACTACACAACCCAAAAATCTTTCACCTTGAGCATTGACATATTGCTCAATATTTTTGTGCCCCAACACGATATCATCATATTGGCCATTGTTGTCCGGAGCCCACAAGCTGATGATTCTGCCACCAAAGTTTGTGACTTGCATCGTTAAATCTCCGGCTTTTAAAAGATATAAATCTACTTGTTTTCCATCTACTTCCGTTTGGAAATCTGCGCTATCTAATAAGGGCAAGGTAGTTTGCTTACATGCCACCGATAGCAGCACAAGCATGAATATAATTACTTTTTTCATTGAAATATTATTTATTGAGGGAATTACATATTTCTAAATTCGCTTTACGAACGCGGTTTTCTTCCAACTTAACAACTTTTCTATCGTATGTTAAAAGCCCGTTTACTTCACCTTCCACATCCGTAGTTTGTGTATAAACTGCCGCAGAAAAGCCGGTTTCGATAAGTTGTTTTAGTTGTTCAATATATTTGACGTATTCATCGGTAACTTCCTTGCTATCTTTAAACTGAATATAGCCCCAGTTCTTATCCGGTTGCCACAAATGTCCTTGCATCGGCAGTCCTATACCACCATATTCTCCCAATACATTGACACGATCTACATCAAAAAGATACATTTTTGGATATGGATAATGGTGTAAATCTAATATATCACCTACTTGGAAATGGTTGCCCCCACTGGCTGAATTGACCAATCTACTTGGGTCATAAGCCTTAGTCCATTCCGTTATTTCTTTAGTTTTAAATTGTCCCCAAGCCTCATTAAATGGTACCCATACGACTATTGAAGGGTTTGAAAAACTAAAGTCCATAATTTCCTTCCATTCCTTAAGGAAGTTAGCTTCTGATTCAGCAGTACGCTTAAGTTCATTGCCATTAAAGTAATTCCACATTTGCCATACAGGAGTATGATCGCCATTAGGCATATCTTGCCATACCAACAAACCTACCCTGTCGCAGTGGGTATACCAGCGTGCCGGCTCCACTTTAACGTGTTTACGAATCATATTAAATCCAAGATCTTTGGTTTTTTGCACATCATACAGCAATGCTTCATCGGTAGGGGCAGTATAGAGTCCATCAGGCCACCAACCTTGATCTAAAGGTCCGAAATGGAAGTAATCCTTGTTGTTTAATTGCATACGCATATATCCCCTTTCGTCTTTACGGGTTGAGATTTTTCGCATAGCGGTATAGCTCTTTACTTCATCTGTCACTTTCCCTTGACTGTGCAGCTTCACTTGCATATCATAAAGGAAGGGCGATTCCGGTGACCAAAGTTTAGCGTTTGGAATATTCAATGCTAATGTTTGGCCTTTAGCTGCTTTAGCATTGGCAACTAAGGTTTTATTATCAAAAACTTGAACCTCAATTATATCGTAGTTTTCTGTGTTTTCTGTATCTACTTCCACCGTCAACACTTGTTTGTCAATATCCGGTATTGCCTTGATATAAGTAATATGTTTCGGTGCTACAGGCTCTAACCATACGGTTTGCCATATACCGGTAACAGGCGTATACCATATACCTTCAGGTTTAGATACTTGTTTGCCACGAGGTTGGTATCCGGCATCTGTACCGTCCCAAACTTTCACAACTAATTTTTGTTGACTTTTATTTAGGAAAGGACTTATATTAAAAGAAAAAGGAGTATAGCCACCGGTATGCATACCGATTTTTATATCATTTAAATACACTTCTGCTTTCCAGTCTACAGCCCCAAAATGCAAGATTACATCTTTTCCTTTCCATTTTGGAGGGATGGTGAAGTTAGTTTTATACCATAATTCATTTTTATCGCCCACTTCTTTTTGAACACCTGAAAGACTTGATTCTACAGCAAAAGGCACTAAGATCTGACCTTGATATTGCTGAGGTTCACTTTGTCCTACCGGCAAAATAGCATATTGCCACAGTCCGTTTAAGTTGTGCCATTCAGCCCTTTCCATCAATGGACGTGGGTATTCCGGCAATACATTATTAGGGTCAAGCGTTTCTGCCCATTTAGTTTTAAGTTTATCACCCTGCGGCGCCCATTGAGCTGAAATTTGCACGGCAATCAATGATATAATTACAATGGCAAAAAATTTCCTTTTCATATTTATATTTTAGTTAATGATTATTTTTTCTTTGAATATACTATCGTTGGTACTCTTTATTACAGTCCGGTGGCTCTTCTACTTTTGCTTGAATTTTTAAATTTGAATTGATAGAAACAGTA
>CAYPYZ010000205.1:0-3680 GCA_964414805.1 uncultured Paludibacter sp. | reverse complement strand
CATTTTAAACCCAATACATTTTCGTAAAATGGAATGGCTTCATCTAAACTCTTAACGGCAATACCTAAATGCTCTATATGCGTTATTTTCATAATTTATATGTTGATTGATTTTAATTGTATATAATTTGAATTATCTGCAGAAATATTCGTGTAAATACACACAATAACTCTAATAAATAAAAATTTCTTTAAATTCTAAATTTCCTGCAAAATTACTCAAAATAAATAGTATGTGCAATCTAATGAAAGGTAAATACTGAGTTTTAAATGATTAAAAATAGTTATAATTCACCTTGTAAAAAATCAATTCAATGTTCGGCAAGCCTGACATTAATTATTCTTACCTTACCAACCTCAATTTTTTGAGTTTCATAACCAATAAATGAAACTACCAAAGTATCCCCTTCATTAGCTGTTAGTTCGTATATACCATCTATGTCAGTGAGAGATCCTTTAGTAGTACCTAATATCATGATGTTCACACCAGGGAGTGGTTCATCATTAAAGGAGTCGGTAATTTTACCACTGATATTTACTTGTTGAGTACGCTACGCATGGACTGTGGGTGCCCAAACAATAGATACTACCAATAATAGTAGCAATATGCTTGTCCTCAGATTTGTCAATGCATAATTGTAATTATTGAGACCTTTTTTAAGCTCAATATAAAGTTTGTTCATTCTTTTTTAGATTCTAATTGTTAATAAACTAGGAGTAAAATAAGCAAAACCAAGAGTTATATAGCTGGTATACAGCACCGATCAAAAAAATCTTAGGATATGTCTGTCATGGGCAAGTGGTGTTTTTATGGGGTTTGTGTAATTAATATATCTGTTTGTTTGCTGTCATGAATTTGGTTTTCATGAATAGCGCAAATATATAAAAATTTAAGTAATAAAAAAAACAGCTCATAAGACTAATAATCTTACGAGCTGTTATAGTGATTTGTTAGTAAATCTGCGGAGAGAGAGGGATTCGAACCCCCGGAGCCTCGCAGCTCAACGGTTTTCAAGACCGCCGCAATCGACCACTCTGCCATCTCTCCTCAAATGCTTTCCTCAAAAGCGGTGCAAAGATAAACAATTATTATTAATAGAACAATGATTTTTTTAAAGAATCTTTTTTAAAAATTTGTTCCTATACACGGCTTCACTTAAGCCTTTGTAAAATAAGTATTTAAATATTGATTGATATTTTCCTCTATGCGCTTTTCAATGTTTTCTATATCAGCTCTTTGAAACTCCTCGCCCGTAATATTTTCATATAATTCAATGTATCTTTCACTAATATCGGTCACGATTTGATCTGTCATTTCCGGTACAGTCTGACCTGCTTCACCTTGGAAATTATTGGCCATCAACCATTCACGTACAAATTCTTTGGATAATTGTTTTTGTGCTTCACCCTTTTCAAAAAGATCTTGATAAGTCTCTGCATAAAAATATCTGGAAGAATCAGGGGTGTGAATCTCATCTATTAAATAGATTTTTCCATCCCTTTTACCAAATTCATATTTGGTATCCACTAAAATTAGGGCTTGCTCTGCTGCTATTGCTGTACCGCGTTGGAATAATGCTAAGCTGTATTTTTCCAAAAGGGCATAGTCTTCAGCCGAAACCAATCCTTGCTTTAAAATCTCTTCTTTGGAGATTTCTTCATCATGTAAACCATATTCAGCCTTGGTCGTAGGTGTTATAATAGGTCTTTCAAAGGCTTGATTTTCACGCATGCCATCCGGAATAGATACGCCGGAAATAGTCCTGATACCCTTTTTATAAGCACGCCATGCGCTTCCGCAAAGATATCCGCGAACGATCATCTCCACAGGAAAACCTTCACATCTTAAACCTACTGTGACCATAGGATCGGGCGTAGCTAATTTCCAATTAGGGACTATATCGGCTGTTGCATCTAAAAATTTAGCGGCAACCTGATTGAGCATCTGACCTTTAAAAGGAATACCTTTGGGCAACACCACATCAAAAGCCGAAATTCTATCAGTAGCTATCATCACTAATAAATCGTCTTGGATGGTATAAACATCGCGCACTTTACCATTATATACTTGAGTTTGACCCGGAAAATCGAAAGTTGTTTTAGTTAATGCTTTCATATTTAAAGAATTTAATCTCACAAAAATACTATAATCCCTCGAAATATGAGAAAATTTATGCATGTTTATATAAATAATTCTATACTCAATAAAAAAACATTACTTTTGTCTATCTTATAATTCAAAACTAATAATATGAGAAAGCTTATCGTTTTGTTAATGCTTTTGATGCTGATGTTTAGAATGTCGCAAGCATCAACTATTCAGTTTGGAGATTCAACGGTTGTGAGTTTAATTACTTGCGAACCGGGAAAGGCTGTTTATACAAAATTCGGCCATACCGCTATTCGTATTCAAGATACACTCGGTATAGATTTGGTTTATAATTATGGTGTTTTTGATTTTAAAACTCCCAATTTTTATTTGAAATTTTTACGTGGACATACAGATTATATGCTGGCTGTGTATCCTACTGCCTATTTCTTAATGGATTATGAAGCACGGAAATCTAATGTTTGGGAACAAAAACTGAATTTAACGAAAGAGGAAAAAGATGAGCTAATTTATTTGTTGAATGTTAATAATCAGCCTGAAAACCGCATGTATAGGTATAATTTTGTGTATGATAACTGCTCTACACGTCCTTTTTATATCATTGCGCAAGCATTAAAAAACAATGCTGCTCCACAAGTTTTTTGGAAAAAACATACTGCACGCTCTATGATAAGCGATTACTTAGCGGATTCTCCTTGGGTGAATCTTGGAGTGAATTTGGTGTTTGGACAAGAAGCTGATCAGATTTTGCGTATTCAAGAAAGTATTTTCTTGCCGGAATTTTTGATGGATTATTATCAACATGCGGAATTGGTTGATGAAAATAATTTATTGGAAACTACTAATTTAGTTGATGGTGATGCCATTCCGCTATTGAAGTTTCCTCACAATGAAAAGTCTGCTTTACCACTGATTTTCCATCCGGTTTGGTTCTTTTTACTGTGGTTGATAGCTGGGGCAGTACTTTTATTATTTAAGAAAAGTATGGATGATATCGCCAATTGTATTTTCGATTTTCTACTGTTTTTCATTATTGGTATTGGGGGTTTGATTGTTTTCTTTTTGATGTTTTACTCCGAACATCCTTTAGTTGGTGAGAACTTAAGCTTGTTGTGGCTCTCCCCTTTAAATATCATTGTGGCCTTTTTGGTATGTGTCAAAAAAACTGCTAAAATTTTGTTCTATTATTTTATTATTTATGCTCTTACAGTTGTTTCTTATATAGTTATCGCGGCAGCCAATGCTTATGTTTTCTTAATTTGTATTGCTCCTCTGCTTGCGCTGATATTGTTGAGAATCGCTGTTAGGGAACATCAATTATTTAAGAAATTGTATATGTAAAGAGGACTAAATTGTCCTAATTCAATGATTTATGGCTTTAATTAAAGAAGTGCGGGGTTTTACACCCCAATTTGGGAAAGATTGTTATTTTGCTGAAAATGCAACCATGGTTGGGGATGTGATTATGGGTGATGGTTGCAGTGTATGGTTTAATGCGGTTTTACGTGGTGATGTCGATGCCATTCGCATAGGTAATCATGTGAATATTCAGGATGGCTGTGTGCTGCATA
>CAYPYZ010000204.1:0-3694 GCA_964414805.1 uncultured Paludibacter sp. | reverse complement strand
CTCGGCAGCCCGTATCAGGGCAAGGTTGGCCTTGTCGGCCTCGGTGAGGAGGTGGGAGACATCCCGAATGCGATTATTACGTCCATTCCGATAAAAATCATACAGGTTGAAGTACGCTTTCAGAAAGGTAGCGCTAAAATCATTGTTGTACTTGGCAAATACCATATTCCGCATCAGGCGCAAGTCGTGGGCATCGAAGCGAACTAGGTCGTCATAACTGAGCAGCTCGTTGTGATATATCATAAACATAACCCGCTCCCTGTGGGGGCAGGGCACGTAGGGGATACGGACCCTTTGGCGGTTTGAATTCCAACGGCTAACGGGTTCATCAAGAGGAGAACTAACCAACAGTTGAATAATTTCGCCATCTTTTATTACAAAATCAGTTATTGATAGTGTAGTTATATCTAAGAAGCCAGAGAAAAAATCATAATTGGAATCTAGTATACCATTAACAAAGAATGCAGACCTTTTTTGTATATCATAAAACAAAAGTATGCCAACATTTTCAAGCAATACTTCTGCTAAATTGCCAGAGGGTGTAATCTTCGTAATTTGTTTATTCACTTCATTAAAAATATGGTATTCTACGTTATAATAGACTCCATCACCAAAATACCCGGAACAAATCATCATTTCTTCTTCATTAAGCTTTAAGATAAATAAAGGACGAAAATGCTTATCTAGGCTCAATATATCCTGAATAAAATTTGTTTTAATTTCATTATTGACATAATCATAACTAACGATTTCACCTGTTTCAATTTTTGTAAAATACACTTTACCATAGTAAAGAACTTCGCTTGAATGATTTTCAAAAGTTTGCTCATAATAGGTGTTCGTATCAAAGTTAATACTAATAAGCCTAGCATTTGGGCCAGGCGTTATAGCAAAAAATGAGTTTTTAATCGGATCATAATGATATGAAACAACGCCAAAAAAAGGAATCGATGTTTTAATAGGAATCGTGTCTAAAAATAAAGTATATGTACCGCCGGGGCTACCTAGTCTCCCCACATATTCTAAAAAGAATTTTTCACCCTCCACGTAAAACCCCAGCCCCTCGCCCTTAGACTCAAAAACTCTATCCTTGGCAAATTGAGCTTGTACATTATAAAAGGAAGCAATCAAACAAGCGATTATCGTTATTAATTTATTCATTTTTTCTTATTTATATTTGCGGTTATTCTTTCTTAAGATAGCCAAGATAAAGAAATATTTTGGTAGCATCATTTCTTAGCCAAGCATATCTTTCATAAGATTTAAAACCGACTCTGCCACCAGCACCTACAACAAGGTAATTCGAGCCAGCATTTACCAAAGTGCTGCCACAATTTTCATCATCAAAATACTTCCTGTTTGTTCCATTGTTAATATATCCAGAAGGGAAGGCTGTTTCGATATGGCCAGGATTGCCCCGACTGGAGAAATATACAGGGAGACCTTTGTTAACATAGTTTGTCCAAATGAAATTACTTATACCACCTTGTCCATAATCTAGATTCCTACTAAACTCAATATAATCAACCCCAGCAACAAAGTGATCGTAAATTTCAGAAGCTAATTTCCCCGAGTTACCATATGGAACAGGATAATCTGAACCAACTTTTCCATAAATTAAATTGCTTAAGTCGGATGCAAACATATTACACCATGTTGGTTGAGCAAAATGAAATACTTCTCTCCAACGTAGTGAAATCGACCATCCTATCTTTGGAGTTATAGGTGTAGCTTCTTGGGGTGTTCCTAATTGACTACGAACAGTTTGTCGGGTAGTTCCAGTATGAATTGCGTATCTTTTGTTAACATAAAGCAACTCTTCGGTTTCTACATCGTTCATAAAATCGCTGCTATTTGGCTTAACTTCCTTTACTTTGCGTGAATTAATAAGGCTTGTAACATAGTTTTTCAATTCTCCTGCAGGCAGTTCTGAAAAACTATGAAAACTTGCTCCAGCAAAATGAAGCATATCCTGTCTGTTAAAAGTGATATTAAATTCAGAGAAAGGTGTATAACCTGCTTGTGATTGTACATATAAGGAATTCAAGTTAGTTTCTGAGATTAGAATGATATTCCCATTTCCAAGAGATGCGTAAATGGGATGTTCGAAAAATTTATCAAATACTACTGCTCTTCTATCCAGCACTTCATCCAGATAAACAGGATAATAGACTCCCTCATGAAGAAAAAACAACTCCTTTGCTATATTTTGCCCATGTCTGCTATAATCCTCGTATTCTGCATAATAATAATGGTGTCCTGAGTATGCGTATCCTTTATAATAGTATTTAAATTCCAACATTGTTGGAGCTATGGTAACCAGGTTCTCCATAAACCTCCTGTCAAAAGCATTTTTTACTGCATTAAGCCCCCAATACACAGCTTCTTTGGGTTCGTTGGTGTGGGGTGCAATAATTTGCTCGTTTATGTAATTATAAACCAAGTCAGGAAGTTGCATATCGCGCACAGCGGGTGTGGCCTCGAAAACCTTAAATTGGTATTGGGTGCCAACTTTTTCAAAGAAAAAAAGTAGCCGCAGGCTATTATCGTATTGTGAATTCCACCACTGCACAAAGTTTTGCTGGGCATTGTGCTTTACATTCTCTTTAAACTGTAATGAACCCAGATAATCGGGATGCAAGAACACTACATCTATGGGTAGGCTTGTTGAGATGTCGGGGTGGTCCAGGACTTCCCCAAGTTTCACTAGTAGACCAGCAACCCTTTGCCGGGTCTCTTGTTCAATGGATGTGCTGTCTGTAAAATAGGTGTAGTGTATTTGCAAAGTTTGGGTGTAAACGTTATGCATTATGCAAAAACATACTACAGCTAAAGACGCACGTAAAACCCTAGTTTTCATTCGCTCGCTCGTTTAGTGTTACAATAATAGTATTTTTAATCTGATTGGTATAGTTTGCTTCAAGCTCTTCTTTTGTCAAATTCTCTTCCGCTATTTCAAGCCTTGACTTAATTTCCGGCACCAGGCTCTCATCAGAGATTGAATACACTCCGCTACCATTCTTGTTAATAACTTGTATTGCTTGCAAAATCATGTGTTCCTCAAAAGGTTGTAGCACACGATCGCTACTATACATATTGTAAAAATATTGGTCAATTCCTCCTGTTGGTGCATTTGTAGGTTCTTCGAAGAGGTTGCTCATCTTGAGGTTTATATACTCATCGTTCTGTCCAGTGAACAAGATTCTCAAGAGTGATTTTTCCTGAATATACGCCAATAAAGATTCGCGATTGCTGTTAAACTCGTCATAGGCTTCTACAATCCGTGATAGCTCATCAATGATTATTTGCTCTATGTTAATATTTAACGGGATAAATTTAACAACCAGTATGCTGTCTTTACCAGCCAAAACCTTCTCCGTGATGGTCAGATTGATTGAGTCTAAACCAAACAAGTCATCATCAGACAGGGTGAAAGATGCACTTTCTTGATTTTTAACTTCAATGCCATTAAAAAGCCAGTCGACCTTTAAGGGAATGAATTCTAAATTTTTATACCTATGGGCTGAAAACTCAAGATCATTGTCAAAACCAGGAAAGAGGAAATAGGGTTTTGCGGCTATAAGCACCTGACTATTCACCTCAACTTTAGCTAGCTTCGGTTTTAGAATTGCCGCCCCCTCCTCGCTATCCTCCCCCACGAACCAGCCGCCCTCGGGGTTGTGAATGAAGTCCC
>CAYPYZ010000203.1:0-3705 GCA_964414805.1 uncultured Paludibacter sp. | reverse complement strand
GGTATAATCCATACTGTGTAATTGTATATTACGTTTGGGTAAAACCATAAGCGAAAAAAACAGGGTAATCTTTAAACCCTGTAATAAGGAAACTAAACATAAATACGATGGATAAAAGAAACACCATACTAAACTCATACCTATCGTTTCGACTAGGTGAAGAGCATTTTGCCGCTAACGCTAGCAAGGTCATCAATATTCTGGAGATGTGCAGTATTACAGCTATACCCAAAGCGCCAGAGTATATGAAGGGAATAATAAACCTGCGGGGAGCGGTACTGCCCGTTATCGATTTAAGGCAAAAGTTGGGAATGACACCCTACACAAAAACGCCTAACACCTGCATAATTGTATTAGATATTACTATCGAGAATGAATCAATACTAGTAGGAGCCATAGTTGATGCAGTAAATGCAGTTATTGAAATCGACAAAGAGAAACTAATGGAAACCCCAAGCATTGGGGGCAAATACAAAAGTGAATTTATTCTGGGCATTGCCAATATTAACGAAGAGTTTATCATGGCCCTAGATGTTGATGCTATTTTTACCCATGATGAAATCATCGAAGTAAAGAATCAGGTTCCCTCTGTTGCAAGTGATGTTCATTTAAACAATGATTAGTGCCTGATATAATTATTTCCTTGCACTTTTTTCTATAAATTTACCTCAGTTGTTTCTGTTAAACTGAGGTAAATTTATATTGATGAAAACTACAATTCAAAAACCCAAAATTGCTTACTCCGTTTCTATTAGTTGCGAAACTATAAATATGCCACCCTTTGAAGATATTCTTGTTTTATCACACCGTTGCCCTCAGGGCATAATTGGAATGTCAAAATGTATAAGCCTGCTATCGCCCGAAGATTTTGAAATGGTTGCTGTGAACCATGATACCGTTGAAGCAATTATTGTTAGTAGAAAGATCTTGAAAAAGATGACTGCTCAAAAAGTGATTGAGACCCTAACACGAACCGTATTCCCAATGGTTTCGCAAGGTGAAATTGTAAAGGTAGATTTTAAGCTAACGGCTTCATGGTCGAACATTGAAATTGGCGATGATTAGTCAAACCTTAATCCTGAATAACTACCTGGAAGTTAGGCCATGGGATGGCGTAAATACAATCCAGCCCAAGCTACTTTGTTCTGGATTTGCTGTTGTTATTGACGAGAATGGCTTTTGGGGAATCCTAACCACAAACAATATCCTCAAAAAAAACCATCGATTGGTGATCGATTGCCTTGAACCAACCATCCCCTTCGTTAAAGAGAAAGACAGTCTACCCTTTGTGCTCGATTTGATGTATAGGAGCAATAACGAGGTATTACCATACATTAACCAGAAAAAATTCTTTGGCGTAATTACTCGAAATCAGATAACAACCTATTATCAAAACTCCACTGAACGGCTGAACAAGGCCATTGCAGAATTAAACGACACCAATACAAAACTTAAAGAGAGTGAGGAGAAGTATCGCTTACTCGTTGAGAGCCTCAATGAAGGGGTTTGGCAAATTGACGAGAACTTCAACACAATTTTTGTAAATAGCCGAATGGCTCAAATGCTGGGTTACAGCGTAGCTGAAATGATAGGAAAGTCCAACTTCTATTTTATCGACAGCAAGTACAAGCAACTGGTTATGAATATTGTGGGACAAAAAAAAACTGGGGTAGCCGAACAGCATGAAATTGAGTTTATTCGAAAGGATGGTAACCGGATTATTACAATCTTAGAAAATGCCCCCGTTTTTGACGAAAAAGGGAATTACAAAGGTTCAATCGCAGGGGTGCTTGATATTACAGATCGAAAAAAATCTGAATATCAACTAGAACATACCCAACAAAAACTTAAGGCAATCATTGATAATGTTCCCGCTGCAATTTTCTGGAAAGATAGCAACAATAGATACCTAGGGTGCAACATCAAATTTGCTGATTATGTAAATATCCCAAAAGATAAAATACTCGGCAAAACAGATAACGAAATGCCTTGGAAAGACTTTCAAAATGAATACATTAAAGAGGATCAAAGCGTTTTAAGAACAGGTAAACCTTTACTTAAATACGAGAAAAAAGGAAGAAACCTTGAGGGGAAGGATACCTGGTTCCGGGTTAGTAAGGTTCCTCTTTTTAACCCTGATGGGAAGGAAGTGGTTTCTGTAATTGGAATATTTGAAGATATTACCGAGCAGAAACAAAAGGATAATGAGCTAAAAGAATACAGAGATCACCTTGAAAAGCTTGTACAGGAACGAACATTCGAACTACAAGAAGCACAACGCATTGCCAATATAGGCAATTGGAAATATAATGTTGAAAATGGTATGCTTAGCTGGTCCGAAGAAGTGTACAGAATCTTTGGTAAGAACAAAGATCTGTTTAAACCTAGTAATCTAGCATTTTATGCGTTTGTCCATCCCGATGATGTAAAGTATACTATAAATGTTTTTCGCGATTCAATAAAAAACAGGACCACCTACGCCATTGAGCACCGCATTATTACACACCATAGAAAAGTAAAATGGGTATTTGAACAATGTGAGCATCGCTTTGATGAGTATGGAAACTACATAGAATCGGTTGGCACGGTCCAAGACATAACTGCACGAAAAGAATTGGAAATTGAGCTCAACCAAAAAGATGCCGAGTTTGAACTATTCTTTGAAAACATCAACGATGTGGTACTAATCTTTGATGTAAATGGAAATACAATATACGCAAATAAGGTTTTTGAAAAAGTATTCGGCAAAACCATATCTGAGCAAAAGCAAAACCCCTCCTCATTCCTCGATTCTGTTCATCCTGAGGATATTGAAAAATTCTCTGGCTTTATCCTCGATATCCTTATGCTACATAATTCCATTGCCGATTTTAACTTCGAGTTCAGAATCCTTCAAGGATCAGAACTAAAATGGCTTTTTCTAAAGGGTATCCCTGTTGTTGATGCTGATCAAAAACTTATTAGATTAAGCCTTCTTATTACAGATATAACCAAAAGTAAGCAAAACCGAAGAGATATTCTGTCCGCAATCATTCGTGCCGAGGAGAAGGAGAGAACAAGGTTGGCTCAAGATCTACACGATGGTATTGGGCCCCTACTATCAACCAGCAAGCTCTACCTTCAACTCCTTTCGAAACCAGGTAGCGAGAAGAAAAAAGCAAACTTTGCCTACCAGGCTGAGGAACTAATCGACGAAGCCATAAATAGCGTTAGGGAAATATCTCATAATCTCAGTCCTAGCCTACTTACCCGCTTTGGCCTAATCTCAGCTATCAATAACTTTATTACCCGATTAAGGAATTCAACTCACATAAAATTTTCTTTTAATCATAAGTTGGACAAACCTCTCGTATTCGAAGTGGAAACCTCTATCTATAGAATCTTTGTTGAATGTATAAACAACGCCTTACGGCATGCTAAAGCATCTAACATTAAGATTGTACTAAAAGAGGTGGAGAATAAGATTATGCTAACAATTTCAGATAACGGGAAAGGTTTTGACGTAGAGCAAACATTAAAAACAAAAAAGGGGCTAGGTTTAATAAATATAAATAACAGAGCTGAAAACATTGGCGGGAAAGTTGAGATCAATAGTTCTCACCATAACGGCACTCGGATAAACATCGTAATACCCTCGGATGCGAATGCATATCGATAAAAAAACCAATCCGTAATTATGAAATCGAAAAAAAAAGAGTTAAGAAT
>CAYPYZ010000202.1:0-3747 GCA_964414805.1 uncultured Paludibacter sp. | reverse complement strand
TAATATTCGCCTTCGTCATTCATACAAATAGAGCTTTGGATATTCTTACCATATACCTCAAAAGCTTCTACCGGTTCTTGTTCGAAGATATACTTCCCGGGTTTGCCGGGCTCAGGTTTCATGGCCCAATAGACCACATTCGCATATCCACGAATTTTATTAGTAGCGTAAACACGTGCAGTTCCTTCGCTATAATTACCTTTTACATAGATTTTATCACCAAATCTTGCAGTTGGAAATTTACTACTTAGATTATAACTAATAGCTACTTCCGCAGCAGTTTGATTGACCTTATCCCATTTATAAACTTTAAAATCTTGTTGAGCACCACCTGCCACATTACTTAGCAGCAACACCCCATCTTCTGTAAAATCGCCATCACCGATAGACACTAAATTCCCGACGCCATTGGGTGCCATTGCGCCGCCCGTTCGCAAAGAATCCATATAATTACCTGTGGCGGTATCGTATAATAACAACTTTACCCTATTGTCTCCAGCTCTTGTAAACACACAAACTCTATCCTGCCCATTGAATTGACCGACAGCCAAATTGCGGGTAGTACTAACAGCGCTTGAGATAAGTGGTGTAGAAGTTCCGGGTAGCAGAGGACTATTTGGAGGAACGTTTGCATCTGAAAAACTCCAATTTGTTGTGGCGTCTACTTTTTTTTTATTAGAACGTGCAGCTACTTTTTTACAGAATTTATGATAGATAGCCTGATCAGCAGCATCAGTGGAAATGGATAAAAGATACAAAGCTCGTGAGCCATGATAATAGGCAATGCGTTTGTTTTCCCAAATCCCATAATTCTCGAAAGCTTGTATGTAGTTTTCCAAACGTTGATGCCAAGCACTTTGGCGGGTTAATATACGTTCATCAAACTCCAATTCCATATCCATTTGATTGGATAATGCATCATAGCAGGCCTCGTCTAATCTATTTTCTATCAAAGGCTCTTTAAAGAAATAGTTGGGTTGCAAATAGGCATAATTAAAACCAAGTACTCTCCAATCATACCAGCCCGGCGATCTGAAATACGGGATCCATATAAAGCTATATTTCAAACTATTGAGATAAGCACCGATTGTGGTTTCTATAGTGCGTGTAGCAGCTTCATGTATCCAATAAAAACCTGCCAATTCTACATTTTGAAGATTAGCTTCATCAAATTTTTGGCGTACATAATCAATATACCAAACACAAGCATCTATCCTATCTTGAACATTTTGAAAGTTGATAGCCTTGCCATTGATAGTTCCCCAATCAGTCAGTGTTTTAATGGGTTCAGGAATCCCCATCACAATTTTTCTTTTAGTTTCGGGTTCACCTATTCTAAACTTTGCAGCTTGCACCGCTTGGTCGATAGCATCGATAGCAAAATTTTTTCTGAAATAATAATCTACTAATTTTTTCCAATCTGATTGTTTGGCAGGATTATCGGTATATCCTGTTGCGAAAGACACCCCACCCTCATCTCGTACGCCATCCCGTATTTCCAAAAACAAAAAGCTATCAAACATCCAATGCTCTTCACCTTGTTCATCCACATAAGTTACATAAGGTTGAATATACTCGTTATTCCAATCATAGTTTCTTTGGCGTCCTCCACCATAAAGCAATACCAAATCTTTACATTCCGGCCAAGTTTCTCTTGATTCCCAATCATAAAGATTCGCTCCAAATATATCAGATATCAATAATATTTTCACCAAAACGATGGCTAATGCCAAAGATAAATTCTTGCTCATGTAAATCTTTTTTAAATACTTTCTTTAAAATAATATGACAGGTTCTTTTGAATTTAGGCATTAAAGAACCTGTCATACACAAATTCAACTTTTTAGTTGTCATCAGAATAAATCTATGGCTCTTGGAGCAGTCACAAAAGTGTCTATAGCCATAGGGTGTGGAATATACAATGTTTGGTAAAACACCTCTTCATAATCCGGAACTTCAGTAATAGTAACAGTAGATGACAGATCTTCATTTGGATAAGTCACGGTATGTTCATCGCCATACACATCTGTATAAGACACTAATACACCAATATCTTGCTCGCTTAAAGGCTGACCAAATCTTAAAATCAAGGTTTCAGAACCAGCTATATACATTTTCGAAAGCAGCACCCTATTGGTTAAAGAGTTTTGGTAATTATCTCCATATACCCTAACAATTTTCTCAAAAGGTACGGATTGATGTCCCTTGTTATCATAAGTAAAAATTTGAAAAGTATAACTTCCTTCCTTGATGATTTTATCACTTGTTTCACCACCTATCACAATATCAAAAGAATCGGTATAGGCTGTTTTATTGATAGTTGTAAAAATAGAATCGTTGAATGGCGACCAAAAGAAGCCCACAGCTTTACATCTTGGGTCTGATGCCCAATAGCGTATTTTCACCCTGTCTTTACCCGGAAAAACATTGATAGAATCTACTTTCCCGATATATATCTGTTCACCTTGCGAGAGATAGATATCATGTTTGTCATTCATATCCGTACAGGCGCTCACGAGCCACAACACAAGGGCAGTTATTATGCTTGTAAAAAGAATTTTATGATTGTTCATATGCTAATTAATTTAATACTTATTTCAAACTTATACATCAATTTCTAAGTGCTTAGATAAGAAAGTCATATGTTTGATACAATAATTTGATGTTTTTCTATCTGTTTATAGCCAATTTAATCTTCAATAGAACCCCAGAATGACAATTCATTGATATGCAATCCTGTAGAGCCGCTCCAAGTACTTTTCAGTTTAAAGCGTAAATACCTTACAGCCGGAGATTCAAACGGGAAGTCAAATTCCTCACCTGCCTTGGCATAGGCTTCATCTTCAGCGGTAACCGGATCACCGGGACCGCCACCTGAAGGTCTTTTTGATTCAAAATTATCTAACAGTATCCATCCGGGATTATTCTCCCAATCTAAACTTTCATTGTCCGATGCTAAGTTAGCTTCGTTTGTGCCATACCAATCAAATGCTCTTGGGTTATGTAATGCAAACAGGAAGTCAATACGCTGCCAAACCCTAAAGCGAGATAGCTTAGCTTTCACTCCTAAGTCCATGGTAAAGAAGGGCATAAACGGACTACCTGTCATGATATAGTAGCAGTTTTCCCGAATATTGGTAATACCATCCCACATCTCCGACATAGGTCCACCGAAAGCAGTATGTTGTTTTAAAGCCGAATTCAGCGTAAAGCCTTTGAACCCATCCTTAGGTATAGCTTCCTCAAATAAAGGTTTGAGTGAGAACACGATGGTGTCTGTTGAATTATAGTAAGCATCTCGGGCATATACACCAAAAGTAGCATAAATTGAATCCAATCCCCTAACAGATTTTTCAGCTTCTAATTCTGAGGAATAGAAGCTTTGTAAGAATTTGAAATGATTACTGAGACTATCTTTTTGGAGTACTTCCACAACGATTTCTTCGTTCAAAGGGTTTTCCCAGAATATTTTAAATCCGCCCCAAGTTTCTTCTGTCTTGATAGTTGAAGACACCTCGTAGATAGGAGCATTTTCCGGTTCTATTTCAACTTCTACAGGTTCTGATTCATTCTGACTGGTATCTACAGCTATTAACTTCAAAATATGTTTTTTACTTTTCCCAAAACCTTTGATATACATTTTATTGCTATATGCAGAGGTTTTTGCAACTTTGATATCACCATTGGCTAATTCATAAGCAGCCATCACATACAATAAATCCTCTTCATCCGGAAGGTCATAAGTCA
>CAYPYZ010000201.1:0-3786 GCA_964414805.1 uncultured Paludibacter sp. | reverse complement strand
AAACTCTACTTAATAAGCATGTCAATGAAATAGATATGAATAAAATACCCCGAGGTAATTATATAATAATTATAAAAAATAAACACAGAATTATTCATCAACAAAAAATCATTAAATCATGAAAAGAATTTATCTTAAGCTGCTTGGAATAATTATTTTCACGTTTTTTTATTCTGAAAGTATCCAAAGCCAAAATCCAGTTTGTGGCAACTCAGAACTTTATCACCCCAAAGAAACTGATATCAGTGACTGTTCTAAATTATCTGATTCTTGGTTAAATATTTATAAAACCAAGGAGCATTATGTTCCTAGTCCAGATATGCCAGTAAAGACTCTTCATGTCAACTTAAATATTTGGCAAAGAACGGATGGTACTGGTAATTTATCAAATATCCCTGAACACATAAGTAGATTGAAGCAAATTATGGAGTGGGTTAATATGAAATATGAAAACGTGAACCCAAATGCAATCCCTCCTCTTACTTATTCCGTTGAAAGTTTTACAGATTCAAAAATTCGTATTGTATTGGACAGTATTTATTTTTATCAAGACCCTTCATCTGATTCAGCTTACTATTATGGAGGAAATGGTCAACAGACATACGGACACAATATTTTATTGGACAATTACATCGAAAATAATTTTCCAGAAAGAACGAGAGCCCTAAATATACATTTAACTGGTTCAGAATGGTCAGGTGTTGGTGGTTATTCTGCTTACGGCTCTATTGAAAGTTTTTATCGACGAAACCCTGATATGGCGAATAATCCAGTTCATGATTGGTGGTTTCATTTACATTGGGCACATGAAATTGGTCATTCATTTGATTTATGGCATACATATGGAGTAGGCTGGCAGCAAAACTGCAAATTACCATATTATGATTTTTTAACGGATCTATACGATATTAATTTTCCATGCTCAGGGAGTTGCGATATTTGCTTAATTACCGATTATAATAATAACTTGATGGGTGGAGATGATGAAGGACATATTACAGGTCTTCAGATGGGGATTATCCATCGTTCTACAATGTTAAGAAATCTACATAATGTCAATTATAACCTTAGAGATCACGTAACTGGCTATACTAGCACTCCATATGAAATAACGCAAAACGAAACATGGGATTTTAGTATCAAATTCTATCAGGATATTATTGTTAAAGCAGGAAACACATTAACAATTCAGTGTGAAGTGCAAATGGTTCCCAATACAAAAATTATCGTAGAACCAAATGCGAAATTAATTATTGATGGTGGTTTAATAACCAACGAGTATTATTACAACCTACCCTGGCAAGGCATCCAGGTTTGGGGGGATAAAACCCAATCTCAGTATTGTGCACCAGGTCAGGCATGCGCACAAGGGAGCTTAGAACTAATTAATGGTGCAACCATCGAAAACGCTATCATCGCCGTTGACCTTTGGAAACCTGGCGACTATGCTACTACAGGAGGTATTGTATATGCTACGGATGCTATATTTCGTAACAATGCCAAATCAGTTCATGCCTTATTTTATAAGAACTTTAACCCTTATGACCCAGATACAGAATTGGACTATTTCAGCAACTTTAATAACTGTAGATTCGAAATTACTGCAGATTATTTAGGTGACGAAATGTTTCATAAGCACGTTGATCTGGCCCATGTAAAGGGGATTGATTTCTATGGCTGTGATTTTAGTCTGGCCGAAAAAGTAGAAGGCGTATCCAACTCTAACCATGCCATTGCAGCATACAATGCCGCTTTCAAAGTAAGAGCAATTTGTAATTCGCAGACAGCTCCCTGTCCGGATGCAGACTATGACAAGTGCTCCTTTACAGGATTTTATAGTGCAATAAATGCTGTTAACGATGGAACTTTGCCATTAACTTTTAGCGTAAACCGTGCAAACTTTGTAAAAAATGCGAATGGTGTAAAAACACGCAATATGAACAACACCAGTGTGCTGTTTTCCAATTTTGAGATTGGTCATTTCTGGGATTGCGCAACAGGTATTCACGCGGATAATGTCACCGGTTTTGCTTTTGAAGAAAATAATTTCAGTAAATATAGCGGTGAGCCGGTTTCTGATTATTTTGGCATTATCATCAACAATTCAGGAGCTATAAACGAGGTGTATAAAAATAATTACACCGGGCTAAGCTATGCCAATTTCTCTGAAAGAATGAATTGGACAGTCGAAGGCAGGCATAAAGGTCTTGCCTATTATTGTAACGAAAATTCAAATAATTATGCAGATTTTTATGTTGCTGATAACAATTTTACTAATCGTTCAGGTATTCAATCTTTACAAGGAAGTGAAACCTATGCTGCCGGAAATACGTTTACACAAAGCGGAGCTACCTGGCATTTTTATAACGGGGGCGAACATGAGATTGATTATTTTTACAATCTAAACAATAGCATCGAAATGCCAGATATCAATAAAATATACGATGTAAATATATTTGGCACAAATGTAAGCAACACTTGCCCATCACATTACGGTGGTATTGTTTCAGAAAAAAACCTTGTTTTAACAGCACAGCAAAAAGCAGAAACAGAGCAGGCTTATTATACTAATCTGACGGATTATAACAGCGTTAAAACCCTTTATGATAGCTACGTTGACGGTGGTGATACCGAGGCAACGAAGCTCGACATCCAAACTGCCCAGCCCGATGATATGTGGGAATTGCGCGCGCAACTGCTTGGCGATTCACCTCACCTCTCATTAGATGTGTTAAAAGAAGCTGCCGATAAAACAGAGGTATTCACCGAATCCGCCTTATTCGACATCTTGGCTGCTAACCCCGACGAACTCAAAAAAGATACACTCTTGAGTTACTTAGAAAACAAGGAAGAACCGCTTCCGGCATATATGATTGATCTATTGAAGCAACTTGCCGGTGGCACTACCTACAAAACAGCCCTGCATCAGCAAATGGCTGAATATAGCCACAACTATAGCCGTGCGGCACACGATATTATCCGCAGCATACTCAATGATACCATTACTGATAATGTTGAATTGCGTAATTGGCTTGATAATCTTGGTGGTATAACTTCCGACAGGCAGATTATTACAAGCTACATCAGCGAAGGCAATTTCACGGATGCCCTTGCTTTGGCCAATATGTTGCCACAGTTGTATAATATGAAAGGAACAGATTTAACCGAACATAGCTACTATATGGATATGTTGAGCCTACACCAAAGCCTTTATCAGCAAGGCAGGAATACTTTTCAACTAAATAGTACCGAAAAAGCGGACATTACTTTTATTGCTAATAACAGTAACGATGTAGCTGGTGCTCAGGCCAAAAGCATACTCGAAGGTGTTTACGATGAGCATTTTAATGATTGTCCTGATGCTGACGGTGCTGCGGGATACAAGAGCAGCAGCCTTATTGATCCCAATGCACTTGGGAAAGCTTATGGCTTGAATATCTCTGTTAAACCCAATCCGGCCAAACAATGGGCGGCCTTTGACTATACCCTGCCCGGAGATGAAACACAAGCTACCCTAACTATTTCGAATTCGCTTGGCAATACGGTTGAAATATTAGAGATCTCAGGTCAACAAGGTCAGAAGCTTTGGGATACCCGCGAAATTAAACCCGGCGTCTATATTTATACCATTCAAACGTCCGGCTTTAGTCAATCAGGTAAAATTGTAATTAGTGAATAAATTTAAACTTGGTATATCTCCCTATCAATAAGACAGGGAGATATACCAAATACTAAACAATACAAAGATGAAAAAACTGATTACAATTCTATTTACTTTGCTGCTAT
>CAYPYZ010000200.1:0-3809 GCA_964414805.1 uncultured Paludibacter sp. | reverse complement strand
AGAACGATTCTTAACGCATTTCTCTCTGATTTTATGGCTCATCTGCTAAGGTCGGAGTTTAGCATTGTGCAAGTTTTTAAATGATTCGCTTATCATTTGTTGAAGATTAATGCTATATACGCATTATTCTTCTTCAATACCTTTGTTAATTTGCTTGATCATGATTTTTATTTCAGCAATAAGGAGTGCAGAGAATAAAGCTAAAAACAGGAAGAAGGTTGTCTTGACAGAACTTGCCGAAATAGCAGAAACCGCCACATGCACCGGCAATATATCTTGGATAGTCCATGGCTGGCGACCAACTTCCGAAACTACCCAACCTAATTCTCCGGCCACATATCCTAAAGGAATGATGAGTAAGGACGCCCACAACAGCCATTTTTGCTTTTCAATATTTTTTCTCCAAAGGAAAAATCCTACTAACACAAATACAGCTAAGAATAATAGCCCCAATGCCACCATAAAATGGAAAGCATAGAAAGTCAATGCTACATTGGGAATTAAATCCTCCGGTTTGTCCAAATAACCATAACCGAAATTATGATAATTGGCTTCCAAAACAGCCCTGTGCTCAATAGCCAATGAGTCCTCACCTGCTTCTTTAGCACGACTATAATCTGCTAAGGCCTGCACTGCTAATTGTCCACTGGCCTGCCTTTCTGCAAAGGAAGGTATCACAGTGCCATCTGATAAAGTATAGCCTTCAATGATATCTTTGATACCCGGAACAAATGCGTTCCAATCGCGATAGCCCAAGAAAGAAAGGAGTTTGGGAATGGGTACATCCATTTTTACAATAAAAGTTTCTTCTTCATTATCGTATTGTTTTTTCGGATTGAGTAAGCCCATAGCCACGATATTAACGCCTTCTCTACCTTCGTACAGACCTTCCATGGCTGCTAATTTCATAGGTTGTTTTTGGGAAACCTGATAAGCCGAACCATCACCTGTCCATATAATTAAAATGGAAGAGATAATACCGAAAATCACCCCAATTTTGATACTTCGCAAAGCGAATGCTGTGTCTCTTTTCTTAATTAGAAACCAAGAACTTACACCCACTACGAATAAACTACCCAATACCCATCCTGAAAAGATAGTATGGAAAAATTTATTGATGGCAACGGGTGAAAGCAAGATAGCCCAGAAATCCATCATCTCATTACGGGCAGCATCGGGATTGAATTGCATGCCTATGGGATGCTGCATCCAAGCATTGGCAACCAATATCCAAAGGGCAGAAAAAGTGGCACCTACCATCACTAACCAAGTGGAAGCTAAGTGGAAACCTTTGCTGACTTTTTTCCATCCAAAAAACATGATAGAAATAAAAGTGGCTTCTAAGAAAAAGGCCAATATGCCTTCTATAGCCAAGGGCGCTCCGAAGATATCACCTACAAACCAACTGTAGTTTGACCAATTGGTACCAAATTGAAACTCTAAGATAATCCCTGTGGCAACCCCGCAAGCGAAGTTAATTCCGAAAAGAGTCATCCAGAATTTGGTGGTGGCTTTCCACTCTTCTTTGCCCGTTTTGTAGTAAATGGTTTCCATGATAGCCATGATGATTCCTAATCCTAATGTTAAAGGGACAAAGAGCCAATGATACATGGCAGTCAGTGCGAATTGTCCTCGCGACCAATTGACTACAGCAATGTCTAATAATAAAGTGTTCATAATGTATATGGTTTTAGAATATATTATTTTAAATGGAAATGATTGATAACTATATTGTTAAATGACTCTTTCATTCATCCTTTATCAATTGTTTTTGCACATGTGCTCCCCGCTCTTCATGGGTGTCAAAATTCTTTTTCAAAAAATTAGGAAAAAAGAATAATTTGAGTACAAAGAACATGATGAAAAGTTTGATAAGTACTATCATCCATAGCTTTTTACCGACTTTCATCTGAGTAAAACCGTCATAATAAAATTGATATAGTTTCTTGAAAATAGACATAGGCAGCTTTTAAAATCGGCTGTTTTTAAATGTTTTTTTAGCAATATTACTTCACAAAAATATGGTATTTTTTCTATCTTACAAGCTTTATCAAGATATTTGTGTTTTCAATAAGGGTCTACATCGCATTGAATATTCACATTGCTGTATGCTTTTTGGCTTTTAATAGCCTGTATTTCTTTCAATAATAAATTGCGTGCTGCCTGTACGGATGCCGTGTTTTCAAACTTTATCAAAAGGTGACGGATGTGTTGATTTTGTATACGCGCAACAGCCGGAATGATAGGTCCCAATACCCTGCTGCCTAATTGTTTTTGCAATTGCGTCAATAAAATTTCAAGGGCATTTTCAAGTACAGCTAATGTATGATGTTTTAAAGTAATTTGTACCAATCTATGATAAGGAGGGTATTTGAATAATTTCCTTTCTTGAATTTGTTGTGCAAACATGGCCTGATAATCATGATTGAGTACTTGCTTGATAACGGGATGTTCGGGTTGGTAAGTCTGAATCACGACCTTACCTCTTTTGTGCTTCCTGCCCGCTCTGCCACTGACTTGTTCCAATAAATGATAGGCACGTTCGTGTGCTCTGAAATCTGGAAAATTCAATAGATTATCTGCATTGAGTATCCCCACTAAACTTACTTTATCGAAATCCAAACCTTTGGTAATCATTTGTGTACCTACCAAGATATCTATCTCGCGCTTTTCCATAGCAGTGATTATGTTTTGATAACCATCCTTTCGGCGCGTAGTGTCCAAGTCCATCCGTGCTACACGTGCTTCCGGAAAAAGCAATTGGATTTGTTCTTCGATTTTTTCAGTTCCTAAACCTTTGGTTTGCAGGCTTTCGGCATGACATTTCGGACAGTTTTTCGGAAGGTAATCCGTGTGTCCACAATAATGACAGCGTAAGGTGTTGCTGAAAGCATGATAGGTAAGACTAACATCGCAATGCTCGCAAATAGGGGTGTATCCGCAGGTTTTACATGTGACAAAAGTAGCGTATCCTCTTCTGTTTTGAAACAAAATTACTTGTTCCTTTTGTGAAAGCGCTTCTTTTATTTCCTTTAATAAAACATCGGAAAAGTGCCCTTCTTGCTGTTTTTTTCTATAGGCTTCCCGCATATCCACCACCTCGATTTCCGGCAGTTGTAAATCTTCAAATCGTTGCTCTAAACGTACCAAGCCATATTTGTCGATTTGCGCATTAAAATAAGACTCTATGGATGGGGTAGCGGTCCCTAATAGGGTTTTTGCATGGTGCATTTGTGCCAATACAATAGCTGCATTGCGAGCGTGGTAGCGCGGTGCCGGATCGTATTGCTTGAAACTTGGTTCGTGCTCCTCATCTACTATGATTAAACCCAAATCACGAAAGGGGAGGAAGATAGAAGAACGTACGCCTAATACGACCTCATAAGATTGGTTATGCAAAATATCGTTCCAAATTTCAACCCTTTCAGCATCGGAAAACTTGGAGTGATAAACGCCTAAATGATTGCCAAATATACGTCTGAGACGCGTAGTCAGCTGGGTAGTCAAGACAATTTCGGGCACTAAATAGAGTACTTGTCTGCCTTCAGACAATGTCTTTTTAATAAGATCTATATAGATTTCCGTCTTACCGCTTGAAGTCACGCCATGCAATAAAATCACTTCTTTTTCATTGAACTGTTGTTCTATTGCTGCTAATGCTGTAGCTTGAAAGGTATTCAATGTAAACGCACTTTCCATAAGGGAATCGGTGGTTTGTAGTCGGCTAACCTCCTGCTGAAAGCTTGCTAAAATGCCTTTATCGATGAGGGCATTCAAGGCAGAAACACTGCTTCCTTCGGTAGATAATA
>CAYPYZ010000199.1:0-3822 GCA_964414805.1 uncultured Paludibacter sp. | reverse complement strand
GGTAATGGCATATTTTGCTTTTCAAATTTAACTTTAATAGCTGCTTCTAATTCTTGATTGAAACGTTTTTTAGCTTCACCTGACTTATATTCACGATATTGTTTTTCGTGCATGGCAAACTCAAACAACTCCTCATCATCTTGTCCCCTATCCCAACCCAACTCTTCCATTTCTTTAATAAAACGTGGAAGTTCATCAGGATAATTGTCTTGTGGATTACCTTCAAAGAATTCAAAATTATTTTTCTTAGCCAATTCAATAATTTCGGGATCTAAGGTGCCGGGTAGTCTCCCTGCTTTACCCAAAATCATATCCCAAGTATTTTTATCTATCATTTCGTACCTTTTGCCCCCTCTACTCATGGTAAAGATATTCATCAATGCCACATTTTTCACATATTGGCTAAAAGGCGTTACCAAAGGAGGATTACCTAATTTTGGCCAAATATAGGTCACTTCTTCAAATAATTGAATCAACAACTCATCTTCAGAAAGTTCTGCTTCACCACGAGATTTCAAGTTATTATTGATAGCTGCATGCATACCTTTCAAATCCGACATTAGGGAACCCATCATACCACCCGGCAAGCCACAACCAATCAATAAACCTGTCATGTGTTTATTACGATCATCAATGAAATAACCCAAGAAATCATCTATAAAGCTCTGTGTCAAAGCACGTGCTTCCATATAGGCCTTCATATTGATTTCAGGAACTTTGAAACCTGCTTGCTTAAGCATAGCTTGTATAGTCAGTACGTCCGGATGAACCATTCCCCAAGATAGCGGTTCGATGGCGCAATCTAAATAATCTACACCGGCTTTAGCAACCTCTAACATAGATGCTACCGAAAATCCGGGTCCGGTATGACCGTGATATTCAACTATGATATCAGGATGACCGGTCTTGATAGCTTTCACAATCTCACCCAGCATCACCGGGCGACCAATCCCTGCCATATCTTTCAAACAAATCTCATCAGCACCCGCAGCAATCAGCTCTTCCGCCATATTAATGTAATACTCAGCAGTATGTATTTCAGAATAGGTAATACAAAGCGTAGCTTGAGCAATCATACCGGCAGCCTTCGCCCAATGAATGGAAGGAATAATATTGCGGACATCGTTCAATCCACAAAAAATACGCGTAATATCAACGCCTTGTGCCTTTTTTACCTTATACATCAACTCACGAACATCAGCAGGTACAGGGTTCATACGTAATCCATTCAGACCTCTATCGAGCATATGTGTCTGAATACCAACCTCATTAAACGGTTTGGTAAAAGTACGCACTGAATCATTAGGATTTTCTCCATATAGCAAATTCACTTGCTCAGAAGCTCCACCATTAGTTTCGACGCGGTCGAAACACCCCATATCAATGATAACAGGTGCTATTTTCTCTAATTGATCTTTACGTGGCACATATTTACCGGACGATTGCCACATATCGCGGTACACAAGACTAAACTTAATTTCCTTCATTTTATGCTTTTGTTGAAAATAATTGTGTTGAAAAATAGGTTTTTTAATTCAGTTGCAAATATCGGTAATCATTTTTGAAAAAGCAAGGAATTAAGGAAAAATTTCTTTAATTTAAATTAACTGATATTCAGCACAATAATAGATACAAAATGCAAAAAAACAGCAAAAAATTGATTCAGATTACAAAAAAATATCAAAACGATTATTTTGATAACAAAATCGAATATAAATATCTATAATCTTTGATTTTTAGTAAATGTTCTTCCATTATCAAAGTAGGAAAAAGGTAAAACTGCCTATGCAAAAGGTAAAAAAAGCTGCACAAACAAATTGATGTCTATGCAGCTCTAAAAATAAAATATTTAATGACTATAAAAGCTAATGCTTATGCTTCTTCCTCTTCCTCGCCAAAGCTCTTGATATATTGATCCATAGCCTCCATGCTCATACCCATACTGGCATAACCACCATCATGGAAAAGATTCTGCATGGTGACTTTTTTAGTCAAATCACTAAATAAAGTGATGCAATAATCTGCACAATCGTCAGCTGTTGCATTACCAAGAGGCGACATACGCTCTGAGAAGTCCATCAAACTGTTGAAGCCTTTAATACCACTTCCGGCAGTTGTCAATGTAGGGGATTGCGAAACAGTATTGATACGCACATTGCGTTTAACACCATAGATATACCCAAAACTTCTGGCAATGGATTCCAACATGGCTTTTGCCTCAGCCATATCACCATAACCGTACATGGTACGTTGCGCAGCACCATAAGTCAGTGCCACCACAGAGCCCCAGTCATTAAAAGCATCCTTTTTATAAGCAACTTGCAATACCTTATGAAAAGAAATAGCTGAAATATCTAAAGTCTGACCTAATAGGTGATAGTCCAAATCTTCATAACTACGTTTTTTCCTTACATTGGGCGACATTCCAATAGAATGCAATAAAAAGTCGATTTTGCCACCCATAGCTTCCATAGCCTGATCAAAAACTTGCTCTAAATCTTCTACTTTAGTAGCATCAGCAGGAATAAGAACAGCATTGAGCTTGTCTGCCAAAACCTGTGTAGTACCCATTCTCAATGCCAAAGGAGTATTAGTCAAAGCCACCTGAGCACCCTCTTCAACACATCTTTCTGCTACTTTCCAAGCAATAGACATATCGTTCAAAGCACCGAAAATTATCCCTCTTTTACCTTTTAATAAATTATTAGCCATAATGAAATTGTTTTTTATATGAAAACATTGAATTCCTGTGATGTTTTATACGCTAAAATATAATACCTGTATAAAATCGGCACAAAAATACTTAATTTGTGCAAATTTCACAACTTATTTATTCATAATTACCATTTGATGGCGTACCGACTCCTCATGAATAGCCACTAATACAGTCTTCATAAACTCATCTTTCATACCCATCTGCTCCGCCTGAGCTATCCTGTCTTGCAAAATCTCATCATAACGTTGTTCCTGTAAAATAGGCATATTATGCTCTTTTTTATACTGACCTATCTCTTCCGAAACGCGCATTCTACGGGCTAAAAGCTCTAACAAACTATTATCACATTCGTCAATTTGCCTACGCAAAGCCGTTAAACTTTCAGTAGTCTGATTCATGTCTCTGATCACCAAAGCATTTAAAATAATATCCAAAATTTCCGGTGTAATTTGTTGCTGTGCATCGCTCCAAGCCTTTTCAGGATTAGAATGCGTTTCCACAATCAAGCCATCAAAATTCAAGTCCATAGCCTGTTGGCACAATGGTGCAACTAATTCTCGTTTGCCACCTATATGACTTGGGTCGGAAAGAATTGGCAAATCAGGCATCAAACGCCTCAATTCTATTGGAATATGCCAGAAAGGTAAATTTCTATATACCTTTTTATCATAACTGCTGAAACCTCTATGGATAGCAGCTATCTTACGAACACCGGCATTATAGATTCTTTCCAAAGCACCTATCCACAAATCCAAGTCAGGATTCACAGGATTTTTCACTAAAACAGGTATATCAGTGCCTTCCAAAGCATCGGCAATTTCCTGTACAGCAAAGGGATTAGCTGTGGTACGGGCACCTATCCAAAGCATATCCATATCAGCAGCTAAAGCTTCCCGAATATGTTTGGCATTGGCAACTTCTGTAGCCACATACATGCCCAATTCCTCTTTTACGCGCTTCAACCATGGTAAACCTTCCGAACCTATACCTTCAAAACCACCCGGTTTGGTACGTGGTTTCCAAATTCCTGCCCTGAAAATTTTGATGCCATTGGCATGCAACTGCCGGGCAGTCTCCATCACTTGTTCTTCCGTTTCTGCAGAACA
>CAYPYZ010000198.1:0-3823 GCA_964414805.1 uncultured Paludibacter sp. | reverse complement strand
TCTAAAGAATCGCACAACTCCTTGATAGAATGCGTTCCAATGAAGTTTTTACCGGCACCACGTCCTGCAATAAATTTATCAACTTTCTCAACTGTACGGTTGAATACCGCAACGGTATAACCTTTACTTTCCATGTTTAAAACTAAGTTTTCACCCATCACGGCCAGACCTATCAAACCTATATCTGCTTTCTGTTTCATATGTATATTATTGTTATATATTGTTATTGTTTTTTGTTTGTGGTAGAGATGCATGATCATGCATCTCTACGATGTTAAATCCCATCATCCTCAATTTTTCCTCCACCACCGAATTACTATTTTGCAATCTGACTTCATAGGCTGCAAATTCTCTCCTGACAGCATAATTACCCCTTAACTGTTCAAAATCAGCAGGACTACTTCTCAACAATTGATCATCCTTCCAAATATCATAAGTATGCAAAACAGCCTGCGCAATGACCGCCTGATCCGTCATACCCTCCGCATCTATAACAATCAATTTTTCAGATGGTTCTTCAATCATTGCCGGCGACCAATCATCTATACCCAAACCAAAAAACCTACTGACAGCCCGCACACTCATCTGCGTTCCCATCGCCTTGCCATCCTTAGAATAACCCGCTATATGAGGCGTTGCAAAAGTAGTCAATTCTAATAGTTTTCTATCTATATCAGGCTCATGCTCCCAACAATCCGCTATATAATCCGAGATAAGTCCTTGCTGGATAGCATGTATAACAGCCTGCGTATTTACAACTTCACCGCGACACGCATTGATTAATACGACTTTCTTACTTAAATTTTGAAAAAAATGCTTATCAACCATATGATAAGTAGCGTGTTCACCTATCATATTTAAAGGCACATGCAGACTAATAATATCAGCCTTTTGCATGATTTCCTTCAAATCCACAAAACCAACATCTCCCTCAATAACAGCTCTTGGCGGGTCATTCAGCAAAACACGCATACCCAATACCTCAGCCATATACGCTACCATTTTCCCAACATGTCCAACCCCAACTACACCAATAGTCAGCTTGTTCAATTGCAAATTTCGCAAATCAGCCAAAGCCATCCAAGCAGAAACGATATACTGCTCCACAGAACCGGCATTGCAACCCGGTGCATTCGTCCAAGCTATACCAGCCTGCTCACAATATTCCGTATCTATATGGTCATAGCCTATAGTAGCTGTCGCAATGAATTTGACCTTGGAGTCCTTCAGTAATTCCTCATTACAAACAGTTCGCGTACGTGTAATCAAAGCATCCGCATCCCGTACGATAGCCGGAGTTGTAGCCGATCCGGGTAAATAAATTACTTCGGCAAAAGGCTCAAAAACACCCTTTATATAAGGAATTTTATCATCTATAATAATTTTCATCGTCTGTACACGCTATTTATTTTATGAAAATACGGCAAACTATTCATATTTAAATCTTTCCTTAAAAGCCCATAACCCCAGAGCCGGATTAGATATATAAAAAATCTCCTCCCCATCAGGCATAATATTCTTGCCTTCTTGCATATGCTGAGGAGCGTATTTGGCTGTAATGGCATCTATATCAGCATAAGCAAAACCTACGCTTTCAATTTCAGCTTGCGTCAAATTATCTTTTCCTTTACCCGGACAATAAGTAATGCTAAATCTACCCTCCGAAGAACCATGTATCAAATGTGCCGTAGCACCCAGATTATCCTTTAATTCCTGATTTTCATCCGTTGCTTTCAAGGTAGCCGGCGTTCCAAAATAGCCATACTTGCGTATCAATCTGTCTATTTCCTTATCCTCACCAAACTCCACCAATGCCGGCGCAATGATAATCAATTCTCCACCATCAGCAATGGCCATACGTGTACGGTAAATGGCTTTATTGCCCAACCAAGTGCTCTTAAACTCAGTAGGATCAAGATATACCACCACCTTTTGCAAAGGCTTATCCAACATCTCAAAATTGACTTGCAAAGATAATCTGGCTGCTCTGTCAAACACCTCATAATCATCACCTATAAACAAACCCCTGCATTTAAGTTGACCGTCAGCCTTATCTAAACCTACTACCGTTTGTACATAAATAATAGGCATATGATTAGAGAAATTCTCGGAAGCATAATTGAATATTTTCCTAACCGGTGTATCTGCATGTCCCATCATTTTTTCCATGCCATATGCAGCACCAATAAAATGGCTTTTATTAATACCCTCCGAACCGCCCGTTCCTACAAAGATATTCTTATTATAATTGGCCATACCCACCACTTCGTGTGGCACTACCTGCCCTATGGATAATATCAAATCATGACCGCCATCGCGTATGAGTTTATTGACTTGCGCAGGCCAAGTAAAGTCCACAGCGCCTCCCGTGACTTCCTTTACAAAAGCAGCAGGCACCTCTCCCAAAGTCACCACATCATTGCGCCAATCATGTATGCGGATAAGGTCGGTCGGCAGACTACCAAACATATGAGCAATCTGTTGATCAGTCATAGGCGTATGCGTTCCTAATGCCGGTAAAACATCCTTCAGCGCTTCCCCATAATACTGCCAAGCAAACTCCGTCAACTCCCCTGCCCTACTCGGATAACGCGTATAATCCGGCGGAACAATAATCACCTTTTCCCGCTTCCCCAATTGTGACAAAGCTTCAAACAATCCCTCTTTTAAATCTTGAGGTGTTAATGCTATGTCAGTTGCACCTTTTGAATAGTATATCATAGTGTTGATTTTCTAAAATCTATTTGTACTTACTGCGAAAGATAATAAACACACTGTCGTATGTCTTTACCTTCTCACGCGCGCATTCCCTTCCCACACACTCCAAACTTGTTCTTCATCTGCCGGTCGCGCATAATCAGTTAAAAAAGTAGTAGCCAATGCCCCCGTCGCCCATGCAAACTGTGGCCATTTTTCAGCTTCCCAGCCTTTCAAAATACCGTATAATAAACCACCTACAAAGCCATCACCACCACCTATTCTATCTAACACACCAATTTTCCGAGGTGGTATGACATGCCAATTTTCGTTCTCCAACATAATAGCTCCCCACAAATGTTCATTGGCACTTACCACTTCCCGTAAGGTATTGGCAAAGACCAAAGTATTAGGATAAGCCTGTTTTACACGACTAATCATTTCTTTGAACAAAGCTATTTCAGCATCTATATCCTGACCACCGGCTTCCGGTCCTTGAATACCTAAACATAATTGAAAATCCTCTTCATTACCTATCAAAATATCAGCTAAAGAAGCTATTTCAGTGAAGATTGCATGTAGTTCCTTTTCTCTGTTTTTCCAAAATGTAGCCCTATGGTTTAAATCAAAAGAAATGCGTGTACCATGCTTTTTTGCATAACGAGCCAATTCTAAACAAAACTCCCCTGTTTCAGGTGAAAGGGCAGCTATCAACCCGGATAAATGTACGATTTGCACCCCCTCTTTTACGAAAAGCCTCTCCAAATCAAAATCTTTAACATGCAATGTACGACCTACTTCTCCAGCTCTATCATTGAGTACGCGCGGACCACGAGCACCATAACCACTATCTGCAATATTGATTTGATGACGATAGCCCCAAGGATTGCCTTGTGGAACTTCCGGACCTTCGTAATCCATACCGCGACTGCGTAAATCTGATTTTATCAATTGCGCAATGGGATTATCTTCCACAAAGGTAGTCAAAACTTTAACAGGCAAACCCAAAGAAGATGCAATACTGGCAACATTAGTCTCTGCGCTCGTAGCATGCATTTCAAACAAATTGGATGTATGTACAGGCTGACCATTTATCGGCGTAATGCGTATCCCCATACTGGTCGCA
>CAYPYZ010000197.1:0-3836 GCA_964414805.1 uncultured Paludibacter sp. | reverse complement strand
GAGCCGTTTATGGTATGGCTGCCATGATGACTGGAGCACTGATGCTTTCTGGGCTGAATATTGTACTCGCAATCTTAATAGGATTACTTTTGGGAACATTATTTGGCTTTTTGAATGGGTTAATAGTAACAGTTTTTAAAGTACCAGCAATGATTGCGACTCTAGGTACTCAATATATCTGTCGTGGTTTTGCTTTAATAGTGACTGATGGTGGAGTTGTAAACTTAATGGGACCAAGAGCTGAAAGAATTAATAGTGGAATTCCTAATTTTCTGCAGATTGGTTCTGGTAAGCTTTTCAGAGTAATTCCAAACATGGCAATAATTTTTATTATTATGTCACTTATATTATTTGTAATTTTCCATAAAACAATATTAGGATTTAAGATGCGTGCGGTTGGTGGAAATAGCAATGCAGCAATGGTTTCTGGGATTAGCGTAAAAAAAATAAAAATTATTGCTTTTGCTATTATGGGCTTTCTTGCTGCTTTTGCAGGAATCCTAAACTTTTCTTTCTTGCATTCAGTACAAGGTACGATGGGTCAAGGTCTGGAGATGGATGTTATTGCTGGATCAATTATCGGTGGAGCATCTCTCACGGGAGGTGAAGGAACGATCTTAGGTACAATTATTGGTGTTCTAATCATGAATATCCTTCGAACGGGTCTTGTCTATATGGGAGCTTCTGCTTACCTCCAAATGGTATTTATTGGATTGGTAATAATATTAGCAGTTACTATTGACATGATGTCAAAAGGGAAGACGAGATAATGCATAAAGATTTGCTTAATAGTAATATTATTGAATTTCAAAATGTATCTAAAAGCTTCGGCGCTGTAGATGCATTACAAGATGTATCGTTTTCAATTAAAAGAGGAGAATGCCATGCAATAGTAGGTGAAAACGGTGCTGGGAAATCGACTTTAATGAATATTTTATCAGGACTTTATACTCCAGATTCGGGTGTTGTTTTATATAATAATAATCCTGTGTTAATAAACTCACCTAAAGAGGCGTCAAAGTTACAAATTTCGACTGTTTATCAAGAGTTGAAGCTTTGTAAAAATCTGTCAGCAGCAGAAAATATTTTTCTAGGAAAAACTCCCATCTCAAAATTTGGTTTTGTCAAAAGGAAAGAAATGACTGATAAATCAAAAGAGATTTTGGGAGTATTCGACATACAAATTGATATTAATGCTCCATTGAGCTCTTTGAGTACAGCTGAAGCGCAGCTGATTGAGATTGCCAAAGCAATTGGGACCAAAGCTGAAGTTCTAATTTTAGACGAGCCCACATCCTCACTTACAGCGGGTGAAGCTTCCTTACTTTTTGATGCTTTGAAAAAGCTTAAAAATGAGGGGACTACCATTATTTTTATTAGCCACCGACTTACTGAAGTTTTTCAAATTGCCGACCGTATTTCTGTTTTAAGGGACGGGAAGTACCTTTGCACAAATAATTGTTGTGATATTGATGAAGATGAAATTATCAAACAAATTACAGGTGAAAAACTGTATAATGAAATTTATAGTAATCCTACGGTCAGACATGAATTATCTTCATCATCAAAAACAGTTCTTGAAGTTAAAAACTTAAAAAGAGGTCCTCTGGTTAATAATATTTCTTTTAAATTGAAAGAAGGTGAAATTCTAGGAATTTACGGTTTACAAGGTTCGGGTAGAACTGAATTGCTAGAAACTCTTTATGGAATCCATCCAGCTTCCTCTGGTGAAATTTATTTATTCGATGAAAAGCTCCCAACAAAAATAAATAGTGTTAAAAAAGCAATTAAAAGAGGTATTGGGAGCATAAATGAAGATAGGAAAGATTGTGGAATATTTTCGAAAATGAGTATTGCTGACAATATAGCAGTAATTCAAAATGAAAAAATATGCAAACCTCCATATGTATTGAATAAAGATAAAATGAACGATTTAGCTAATACCTATTGTGATATGCTTTCGGTAAAGAAATCATCAATCTATGAATTAATAACAAACCTATCTGGTGGAAACCAGCAAAAAGTTCTCATTGCTAGGATGTTATCAACCTTACCTAAAATATTACTTGCTGACGAGCCAACTCGAGGGGTTGATGTAGGAGCCAAAGCAGAAATATTTAAAATTTTTAATAAACTTAGGGATCAGAACATTTCAATAATAATTGTATCTTCTGAACTACAAGAAGTAATTGCGGAATGTGACAGAATTCTTGTAATGAGAAAAGGTAAAATAGTCGGTGAAGTAATTGATTACCAAAATCGAGAAGAACAAATACTAAAATATTCTTTTACAGGATAAGAGAGGAGTTTACATGACTAGTAGAGAACGTATTTTAGCAGCAGTCAATCATAAAGAAGCAGATCGTGTCCCTATCGATTTAGGATCCATGAGAAGTACTGGAATGTCAGCAATTACATACAACAAACTTATGAAAGAGTTTGGGTGGAAAGATCCCTGTTTGCTATATGATTTTCAACAACAATTGGCTTATGTTGGACCGAATCTTAGAAAGAGATTCCATGTTGACTCAATGGATATTGGCGAAGCTTTTATTGGGGATATTAATAAAGATTGGAAGGACTGGAAGTTACCTGATGGATCAAAGTGTAAAATTCCTAATTACGTTGACGCTCGTATCCAAGAAAATGGAACAATTAGCCTTTTTGATTCTGATGGTGTTGAAGTAGGGCAACAACCAAAAGGCTCTCTATATGTGGACCAAGTTCACTTTCCTTATGGGGATGAAGAGAGAATACCTGAAATTCTTGATGAAAAAGTTTACTCTCATACCTTATGGGATGTCCCTGCATTACCTTTTAATTTAGACTTAATTAATAATAATGATGATTATAATTTATTTGTTGAGAATATTAAGAAATTAAGAAGAGAATCTGATAAAGCTCTTATGATTTCCATTGGGCATAGTTTTTTTGAATTTGGTTGCTATATTCGTAACACTGAAAACTTTCTTTGTGATTTATATTTAGATCCAAGTGGAGTAGACAGATTACTTGGAATGTTAGAAGAAAGATATTTGGCTAGACTAGAAAGAATCTTACATGACGTAGCTGATGATATTGATATTGTCCAGTTTGGTGATGATTTAGGCACACAACGTGGGCTCTGGTTTAGTCCCGAAGTAATGAGAGAATTATTCATTCCAAGGTACAAAGCACTATTTGATTATGTTCATAAAAATAGTAACGCTAAAGTTTTTATGCACAGTTGTGGGTCTATCACAGACATTTTAGGAGATTTGATTGATATCGGTCTTGATATAATAAACCCAGTACAAACTACTGCTTATAATATGGATCCTCTATTCTTAAAGGAGCAGTTTGGCAGAGACGTTACTTTTTGGGGAGGAGGATGTGAAGTTCAAGGGCTGTTGACAACAGGTTCGCCAAAAGAGGTAGAAGATCAAGTGAAACGGAGAATAGAAATACTGGGTAAAGATGGGGGGTTTGTATTCAACCAAATTCATAATATCTTAGCCAATGTTCCTGTTGAGAATGTTGTAAAAATGTATGACACTGCTTATGAGTATGGTTGGTATTAAAAACTATAAAGCGTATGTAGTGATTTATGAACTTTCTACCCTTTATATTTTGATATAATAAATTTATAATAGAGATTTTTTAAAAGCTGAAGGTTTTATGGCCTGCGAAATAAAAATTGTGGACTACCCCAAACAACTACTTAATTAGCGATGGGCTACCCAGACTAACCCTAAGTAGTGATGGGTGTTGACAAAAGGGAGATTTCGTTGTAACTTCTCCTTGCTAACGGGGGCGTAGCGAAGTTGGTTATCGCGACGGCCTGTCACGCCGTAGAT
>CAYPYZ010000196.1:0-3862 GCA_964414805.1 uncultured Paludibacter sp. | reverse complement strand
CGAACCTAGACAGGCAGAACCAAAATCTGTAGTGCTACCATTACACCATGGGACAGTTTGCTTTTTCAAAAGCGGTGCAAAGATACAACGGTTTTTTTATATTTACAAATATGAATTCATGAAATTTGATAAATTCCTCAATTATCAATCTTCACCAAAGTCCATATCGAAACCTTCCTCGCCTCCCCCTTGTCTTTTTTGATTGTTTTTAGGCTTCATATTACCAAAATTCCAAGTGGCAGTTAAGCCTAACATCCTTCCGGAAAAGAACCTTTCAGATTCTTGATAGAAATTATCACCCCAAGTAATCGAGTTTCGTTTTCTGGTATTAAAAATATCACGGACAGAGAGATTTAAACTCAATTTTCTATCAAACAAATTTTGTCGTAAGCCTAAGTCCATAGCGTAAGAGGCAGTATTTTTCCCCTGTGCAACTAAGCGAGGAGCTGAATAATAACCTGTCAATTGACCGGAAGTATTTTTCCCTAACATGATATTGGCCATCATTCTACCACTCCAAGTAAAATTTTCTTGCCTTGGTATATCAACACTAATACTTGTGTCATAAGGATTTTCATAAGTAGAAGCATCAATTTTATTATAATATAAATTAAGTGATGAGGTCAAATTTAAAATTTTAAATAAGTTGTTTTTTAGCACAAACTCCATCCCTGCATTGGAAGATTGAGTGACATTCATATAGGAAGACTCCATAACATTACCATTCATAAAACTAACCCTTTGCACTACATCGTCTGTAAAACGATAATAAAGACTGGAAGAAATGGAATGTTTATCCCATAGTTTCAGATAATTCAATTCCATGACGGTAGAATATTCCGGTAAAAGTCCTAAATTACCATAACTTATATTCGTTGAATCCGAATAATCACGGAAAGGGTTGATTTGTCGACCACGCGGACGGCTTACCCTACGACTGGCATTGATTTGAATTTCATTATTTTTAGGTAAGGAATAAGAAGCAAAAAAGCTAGGGAAAAATTGCCAATCACCTTCAGCATCATAATCAACTTTGGTCTTAATGCCAACATTATCCATGGTTTCATTAACCGGATGTCGCCAAAAGTATTCAGTTCTTAAACCTCCTTGCAGACTCAAATTCTTAATCCTACTGCCATAAGTTACGTAAGCGGCATGTACCTGCTCGTCATATTTAAACTCATTATAATAAGAGTAAATATCCTGATTCGTTTGTAAATCTTTCGCTGAATTTGGACCAAATCTGTCCTGTATAGTACTTTGCCATCCGAGTTCCAAACGGTCATTTTCAGTAAATTTCTGGGTATAGTCTAATTTATACTGCCATTGTTTATTTTGACCTTGATGGTATTGAGTAATAAATGCGGAGGTATCATTATTAAAATTTTCCGTTTGCAAAAAAGTCTCTTCACTTGCCATATTGAAATGAGAATAAGCTATACTTGACATCAAATTAGAGCCTTTATCATCTATTTCCCATTTATAATCTAAACTTATATTCCTGCCGGGACGCTTGTTTTTGCTGTTATTATCCCTACCATAATCACGAAGACGTGCATCGGTTTGCTTATCAGTCAAGAGGTAATCAATTGTAGAATTTCCACCACCCGAACCAAACATCCCAAAACCTGAAACTCCTATACTATGTTTTTTATTAATTCTGTAATCCACTCCGGCACGTGTAAACAAACCACTATACCCAAAACGATTAACATTTTCTTGATGCAATAAGGTCAGCGTATCCACTGCCTCAGCAATCCTGTTCAGCGTATATCTATCTGTAGTACCACCACCTAAAAAATTCATATTACGATAGCCCACATTCAAGAAAGCATCAAATCTTCCACTATTATAATTCAGGTTTACTCCTGTATTAAAACCGGGAACAGAGCCTTGTGACCACATCGTTCCGGCAGAAACACTACCATAATAACCGCCTTTCCTATCTTTACGCATTACTAAATTGATGATGCCGGAAGTTCCTTCAGGATTATATTTAGCAGATGGATTTGTCATAATCTCAACAGATTCCAAACTTTCAGCCGGCATTTGTTGCAGTATTTGAGCACGGTTATCTTCCGTCAGACCTGATGGTTTCCCATTGATCCATACCTCCACATTAGAGCTATTACGCAAAGAAATATTCCCTTCATTATCCACATCTACGGAAGGTATATTTTGTAAAATATCGGTAGCAGTCCCTCCTGATGAAGCGATGTTTTGGTCAACTGAGAACACCTTTTTATCAATTTCAAAGCGCATCTGCGTACCTTGCCCTATGACTTCAACTTCTGAAAGCGATTGACTATCTTCAATTAATTTAATAACTCCTACATTCAGCTCTTTGGCCGTCATTCGCAAAGGCATTTCTATGCTATGATAACCAACAAAACTAATACGTAAAATATACTTGCCATCTGCTACATGGGGTAATTCAAACTTACCATCTTCATCGGAAATAACGCCGGCAGCAGGTTCCTTTGAACCGTCTTTCAACAAAACCACGTTGACGAAATCAAGTGGTTGTTGCGTTGTACCATCAACTATACGTCCACGTACGGTCTGCAAAGCAAAAATTGGAGAAAAAATAATTAAAAGCAGTAAAGAAAATATCAATCGTCTCATTATCAATGAAAATAAATATAGGTTTGGTTAAAATGTTATTCAAAATTTGGTAGTAAATAGTCGTCTTTAGACTCTAATATCTTTCCTACCTGGTTGATTTCCAAAAAAGTTGTTCCGAATTCATCGGGGAAGCTACCACTTAAGTAGCAAACCACATTATCGCGTTGAATCCAATCCCATTCTATAAGGTGCTGTAATGCCTCTATAAAATACTGTTGTGTATTGCCTGTACCCTCCTGATAAAAAGGAAATACGCCATAAGACAATGCCAATTCGCGGGTTGGTCGTTCTTGGTAACAAATAGCCATAATAGGCACTATGCCTCGATATGCCGCCAAATAACGAGCTGTTCGTCCGCTATAAGTGTCGGTGATAATGGCTTGGGTTTTAAGCTTATGGCTTGAATCCACCGCAGCATTACATAAAAATGAAGTAACATCTTTAGAAGCAATGGGTACCGGTATATCGTTCTCAAGTAATTTAGTTTTTTCAGATTCCTTTGCGATATTTGCCATCGTTCGCACTGCCTCAATAGGATATTTACCTTGAGCCGTCTCTCCACTCAACATCAAAGCATCCGTGCGATAATAAATCGCATTGGCAACGTCAGTTACCTCTGCCCTTGTAGGACGAGGATTATGAATCATGGAATGTAACATCTGTGTAGCTACAATCACGGGTTTACGAGCCCTTACGCATTTGCGTATCAACTTCCGTTGAATACCGGGAATTTTCTCTTGTGCCACTTCTATTCCTAAATCGCCACGAGCAATCATAACACCATAAGCATGGTCTAAAATCTCATCTATATTATCCACCCCTTCTTGGTTCTCAATTTTAGCAATGATCTTAATTTGACTTTCATGCTCATCCAAAATTTGTTGAATATCAATTAAGTCCTGCTTATTTCTTACGAAAGAATGGGCTATAAAATCCAAATCTTGTTCGATGGCAAAAAGGATATTACGTTTGTCCCTTTCAGTAATAGAAGGCAAATTGATACGCACTCCGGGAACATTCACAGTCTTGCGACTACCCAATATCCCATCATTTTGTGCAATACAATATACATATTCTTTATCCTTAGATTCCACCTTCAAATCTATCTCACCATCATCTATTAGAATTTCATCATCCACTTGTAAATCACGCACAAAATGAGGGTAACTCACATAGATTTCACCGGGTTTACAGGCGCTGTTGGGATCTCCTTTGATTTTTATCAAATCCCCATTTT
>CAYPYZ010000195.1:0-3872 GCA_964414805.1 uncultured Paludibacter sp. | reverse complement strand
CTTTACGAATTTTTTTATCTATGATGAAATTGGCACAGGGGGGCGTTTTTCCTATATGGGAACAAGGTTCTAAATTGACGTATAAAGTAGATTCCTGCAAAAAATCTTGATTTTTTACTGCTAAAATAGCATTAGGTTCTGCATGTGCTTCTCCATATCGCTGGTGATATCCTTCTCCAATAATTTGGTCATTATGCACTACAACAGCGCCTACCATGGGGTTTGGAGCTACATGTCCATTGCCATAGGTAGCCAACTGCAAACACCTATACATATATTTTTCTTCGTAATCCATTTTATTTATCTTTGCAGGCTATGCAACAAGCCATTCAATATATACAATCTACACTTTCCAACTTATATTCGGAGCTTGAGATAAAGGCCATTACGCGACTATTACTCTCAAAATTAACTGACTATAATTTTACGGAAATTATAATCAACAAAAATACAATTTTTTCCGCAAACCAAAGGCTTGAATTAGAGCAATACTTGAATAACTTACAAAATGGCATGCCTATTCAATATGTTTTAGGAGAAACAGAATTTTGTGGACTAAATTTTATGGTGAATGAATCTGTCTTAATACCCCGACCGGAAACCGAGGAATTGGTCAATTGGGTGGTGCAAAAGGTAAAAAACGACATTAAAATCCTTGATATTGGAACGGGTAGCGGCTGTATTGCCATTGCTTTGAAGCATTTTTTACCAAATGCCTCAGTGCATGCTTGTGACATTTCAAAGGATAGTTTGCAGCTTGCTCAATACAATGCTCAATCGCTCCGGCAAAAGATAAATTTTTTCCAATTGGATATATTGAATGCTACAGATTTTAAAGAGCAATATGATGTGATAGTCAGTAATCCTCCTTATATTCCAATTGCTGAAAGGGCTGATATAGCAAGGCATGTAAAGGATTTTGAACCCGCACAGGCTTTGTTTGTACCCGATGATGATCCATTGGTTTTTTATAGAAATATTGCATTGTTTGCACAAGAACGATTGAATAACGGTGGCATCTTATTCTTTGAAGTTCACAGAGATTTTGGAGAAGCCGTTGTAAGTTTATTGCATGCATCAGGCTTTGTAAATACTGTATTAAAACAAGATATTGCCGGAAATCATAGGATGGTTATGGCTGAAAGGCATTCCTAAAACCTATCTTTTCCATCATCTATTAAACCTTTCCCTTGCTTAATAGTCATATAATCTGTGTATTTTAAAAAATGAGTCAAAAAGAACAAGACATACTTGCCTTACTGCAAAGCTCCAAAACGCGGGCAAAAGCATTTTCTGATATAGTACAAATGTATCAAGAACGCTTGTATTGGCATATTCGAAAGATGGTTTTATCCCATGAAGATGCTGATGATTTGCTACAAAATACTTTTATGAAAGCTTGGCGAGGATTGGAGAATTTTAGAGGAGATTCTAAAATTTCTACTTGGTTGTATACCATTGCCACTAATGAAACATTGACTTTCCTTTCTAATAGTAGGATACGCAGTCTATCCGGTATAGAAGATTTAGAAGATAGATTATTAAGTCAATTGAAAGCAGATAGCTATTTTGATGGTAGTGAAGCAGAAATGAAACTGCAAGAAGCTATTTTAAGTCTGCCCGAAAAACAAAGATTAGTCTTTAATATGAAATATTTTGATGATATGAAGTATCAAGAAATGGAAGCAATTTTAGACACTTCAGTAGGAGCTTTAAAAGCTTCTTATCATCATGCAGTTAAGAAAATACAGGCTTACCTTTCAGAGGAGTAAATTGTAAGTATTTATTTTCATTAGTAATAAACCTAAGGTATGCAAAACATAAAATTTACCTTTTGCATGGTCTCAATTAAACCTTTTGCTTTTTGAATAGTCAAATTAAACGTATCGCAATTAAAATGGAAAAGAATCAATTAAACATACAAGATCAAATAGGTAACAGCAATCCTTTTACTGTTCCTGAAAATTACTTTCAAGATTTTGCAGCTAAGATAGATGCTCAAATCACAGAGGAGAAAGTGAGTACAAGAAAGCTTTTAAAACCTTGGATGTATATGGCTGCCATGTTTGTGGGTGTATTTTTAATGGGACAAATATTTTTCACTATTTATCAGCGATATCAGTCAGAAAGAGATGCTGAATTATATGAATTATACCTTATGACACAATTAGATTATTCAGCGAATTATGATTTGTTTGCAGATTTATATGACGAATAAAATTTATATGACTAATAAAGAGAATATTTAATTATAGTACTAAACTTTAATAATTACGACAATGAAAAGAAGTGTTTTATATCTAATCGCAAGTGTTTTTTTTGTTGCATCTTTGAGTGCACAACCAGCTAACCCTCGTTTTTCGCAAGAGGAAGTAATTAATAAAAAATGGACTACTATCAGCAAACGCTTAAAAGCTACAGATGCTGAATTAGCCATTATTGAACCTATTTTTAGGGCTAATGAAGCAGCAGTTTGGAAGTTGCTTTCAGAACATAGAGCAATAGTTAAGGCTAACCGTCAGGGAGATAAATCTAAAATTGACTTTGATGCAATCAATAAGTCCTTGATACAGATGGAAGTAGATCAAACTAAATTGCGTCAAAAGTATTTTAAAGACTTAAAAGGTAAAATATCAGATGAAATGTTGCATCAGGTTTTAATTTCTGAAAAGGTATACCAGCGAGAATTGATGCAAAGAAATCCTGCTAACAATAAGAATAATAACAACAAGCAAGGATATCAAAGACCAAACAGACCTAACCAAACGAGACGAAATAATCAGCAATAATCAACATGAGTTAGTCAAGTATAGACTTGAAAGCCGACAATTTAAAGCCATAAATTGTCGGCTTTTTCTAGGAATATCATCTATATATCCTTAATTCCGTACTTAGTTTGAAGGAATCACCCTGCAATCTTTGTAAGATATAGAAAATTAAATTATCTTTGCAATCCAAATTTACAAGGTACTTTGGCCGAGTGGTTAGGCACCGGTCTGCAAAACCGTCTACGGCGGTTCGAATCCGCCAAGTACCTCTTAAAAGAGGCTATCTGAAATATCAGTTAGCCTTTTTTTGTAGTTAAATTTTTGTATTTTTGTGCTGTCTTTGAACCCTTTTAGGTTTAAGGCATCATATTCAAATTATCAAATTTCCTTGTAGCATGACAGATCAAAGGTATAATCAGCGGGGCGTTTCAGCTTCCAAAGAGGATGTGCACAATGCCATTAAAGACATAGATAAAGGTTTATATCCCCAAGCTTTTTGTAAAATTATTCCTGATATTTTGGGCAATGACCCTGAATATTGCAATATCATGCATGCAGATGGTGCTGGTACTAAGTCAGCTTTGGCCTATGTTTACTGGAAAGAGACCGGTGATTTGAGTGTTTGGAAAGGTATCGCGCAAGATGCTTTAATCATGAATGTGGATGATTTATTATGTGTAGGTGCTACGGATAATATTCTATTATCTTCTACCATAGGACGAAATAAACATTTGATTCCCGGTGAAGTGATTGCTGCTATCATCAATGGAACCAATGAATTAACAGAAGAATTGGCTACTATGGGGGTGAATATTTATCCTACCGGTGGCGAGACTGCCGATGTGGGAGATTTGGTGCGGACGATTATCGTGGATAGCACGGTGACTTGCAGGATGAAACGCTCGGATGTGATAGATAACGCACGCATTCAAGCCGGTGATGTGATAGTGGGTTTATCTTCTTCAGGACAAGCGACTTATGAGGATGCCTATAATGGAGGGATGGGGAGCAATGGTCTGACTTCCGCACGCCATGATGTTTTTGCACATTATTTAGCTCAACGATTTCCTGAAAGTTATGATGCTGCTATTCCTGATGAATTGG
>CAYPYZ010000194.1:0-3876 GCA_964414805.1 uncultured Paludibacter sp. | reverse complement strand
CTGCGCGAACATCCCGGCTACAAAAGCGGGGAAACCATGAGTGTTGATTCGGCACAATGGTATCTCGATGCGGTTTTTAACTATTCGTTTGCCTACACCGAAGAGTCGTTCGAAACATTCAACAGTGGAACCTTTCTGATTACGCTGGAAAAAAACGGACAGCTAATCGACTTTGAAAATGTCTGTCAGGCATTTGATGAGTTGAAGCAGCAAACACTCCTTATTTATTACAACACCGAAGGCAACCAGAAAGAACTGTATGTTTCAAATATGGCCATTGCCGAAGAAACGGAGGCATCCGTTGTAATAGAAGTTACAGCCACCATTGGTTCAAGAACCAATGAAACGCCACCGGAATTTAGCCAGTGGGGGCCTTTTGTGGCAGGCGATAATTGGATGTATGGTGAGAAGCTTGGGGATTGTGATGACAATTATCAGTGGTTTCTTGATGCGGCTATCAAGATACAAAATGCCATTAATACTTACCGCTACAAATACATAAAAGATGAAGGACCCGGGTGGTACGCATATTATACACAACCTGCTAAACAAATATCTACCTCTGTTTATGACAGCCCCCAAAATAAAATTCTTTTCAGAAATCCTTACGACCCAACGATAGACAATGAACGGGATTATTATTTGCTTTATCAGGAAGATATGCCAAATCATCCGCTCGAAACCTGTATTGAGTGGGAAGATATGAACTTCTACTACCACGGCACACGAAAGGTCATTTATAACATCATCCAGGACAATCCTGATGTGTTCCATGTATCTCCTTTACTTACATTTTATAGTTGCGACAGCATTCATGGAATTGGAATCGGAAGTTCAATAGAATTTCCTAACATTGCGCATCATAATATTAACGTAACCTATAAAACAAGACATATTAATGTGATTGATCTTCGCACTTCAATTATTGACTAAACAAAAACACATCATTATGAAAAAAGCAATATTGGCTTTAGTGATATTATGTATTGTTGCCATTACACAAGTCTATTCTCAAAAAGAGCTGATTGTTGAGACAGGCGATTCGTTCGTTTTTCTAGATGTGAAAATAGATTTAGATGGTAATTATGTTTCCAATTTCTTTAGGGACAGCCTTGGATTTAAATACGGAGCTGGCTTAATCAAGTTTAACGATTCGCTTGAGTATCAACTTTACCATCATCAAAAGGGTAATGATTACGTAACATTTGAGACTTTTGTATTGACAGATGAAAATAATTACCTGATAGCCGGAACAATTGGCACCCAACATTATTATAACCACACCATTTACATTTTGTTACTGGATAAAGACTTTAATACGATCGCTGAAAGTTTTTATGAACTTCCGGAGCAATACTCAAATCCCATTGTAAAGATGCTGAAAAGTCCGGAAGGGAAAATTTATGTTACTCTCGGTCGGGGTAGTCCTTCGGGAATGATGAAGGGGGTAATTGAAATTTCGCCACAGGCTGAAATCATCAATGCTAAAATGTATTACGGCATGGGCTACTCAATTTTAAACCCTTTTCCAAATCCTGATGGAGGCTTATTCCTATTTCGCCAATTCATGGGTAATGCATTTGCCGGTATAACAAGTGTGGACACGATGCTTAATTTTGACACCACCTACTATTTCCCAGAAAATATGAATGGAATAACATGTGACATGGGAACAAACGGATACTGTAAGTGGCTAAATGACAGTGTGTATATTATTTGTACGGAAGGGCTATTTGAAACTCCCACGTTAGACCTTTATCTTTACAAAGTAAGTAAGCAACACCAGCTATTAACAGTGCCTTTTTTTGTTGGCAACCCTACAGAACATGATAATTGTCCACCCAACCAATCTATCGACTGGGTTGATCCTCAGAATATCTATACAGTTGGTTATATGTCACTTAGCATGGCTAACAGAAGCACCTATTTTGTTTCCATAATAAATCAGGACTTTGAATTGTTAGGCACAAAAGTTTGTGGAGGGGATTATAACACATGGATAAAATCCATTACGGCTACTGCTGATGGTGGTTGCATTATGGTTGGAGCACGTAGGGATTACCATGCCGGAATCTATCGCGATACAGATGGCTATATCGCTATTTTCCAGCCAGACGACATCATCACTTCGGCTGCCGAAACTGCCAGTCCTTACGACAGCGATTATTTGCTTTTTCCTAACCCGGGCACCAATGAGTTGAACATCCAAACCGCTCGTAAAGGCGTTAATCTGCACATCTTCGATCAGGCCGGAAGATTGGTTTTACATCACAAGCTTTCAAATGAATTCAGGAATCAAATATCCACTACGCAACTAAAACCTGGGTTTTACCACATTCGTATGACCGATAAAGAAGGAAATGTAGAAAATCAAAAATGGGTTAAACAATAAAACTTAGCGTTATGAAAAAACTTTTATTTATTCTATTTCTTGCTATTTATGCCGCATCTGTTTCTGGACAATCCAACACAGTGCCTTGTATTACTTGCGATGGCAACAGGATTGACTTCACTAAAGGAGCTTCAGCTATTGGCACACAAAATCTATCGTCGGGTGTAAATGCCCTTGCAACCGGTTATATTAACGAAGCTACCGGCAACCATTCCATCGCAGGAGGCTATGGGAGTAAGGCTCTTGGTAATGAATCGATAGCTTTGGGGAAAAATGCGAAGGCAAGCGGAATACAATCATTTGCCTTAGGCTTATTGTCGGAAGCAGCAGGAAGTGCATCCTTAGCCATTGGAGCCTATACCAAGACATCTCAAAATGCTATACTGTCGATAGCGCTTGGTTCAAAAGTTACTTCTGTTGCCGAGCGGTCAATGACCATCGGGTATGGCCTCTACGACACTCCCATCGAAAACAACATCAGTAATTCGCTGATGATTGGGTTTAACAGTGATCGTCCGACATTTTTTGTCGGCTCTTCGGCAGGTATCGGAACCACCGGCCGCATAGGCATTGGCAACATCACCGCTCCCACAGCCAAACTTCATATCAAAGCTGATATTAACGAAGATGCTGCCATTATGCTGCAGCCTACCGGTAGCGCCTATACTGCCAGGATATTTTTTGGCGATAACAACCACAGCATCTCTGCCAAACCTGGTGCAGATTTTAAATTTAGTACGAGTACCAAAAATCATTTTGTATTTGAAAACGGGTATGTAGGCATCGGCACTTCCAGTTCGCCCGAAGCAAAACTACAGATTTCCGATGGCGACATCTTTATCGAAGACATCAACCGCGGCATCATTATGAAATCGCCTGACGGCAACTGCTGGCGCGGAACCGTTACCAACAGCGGGATGCTGGAGTTTGCCCAGATTGATTGCCAAGCGCTGGAAACAGGCATCAACACTCCTGAACCTTCCAATGCTACACGCGTAAAAATCTATCCAAATCCGGCAGGCAATCAGGTTTTCATCACCTGTGAGGAATCCTTTACCGGACTGCAACTGGAAATCATCGATATCAATGGCAGACTGATTCTTAGTCAGAAACTCCGAAACACAGAGAGCTTCATCGACCTCTCCGCTTATCAGCCCGGCACGTACATTTTCAGGCTTACGGACGAAACCGGAAAACAGGTGGCTGTGCAAAAAGTGATAAAAGAGTAATTGAATTTAGCTGCAATTCAGCTTTAATGTAAAAATCGAAACATGATTATTGTGGACCTATCCTAACCCAGTATTGTAAATGCTAACACGGCTTTCTCTCAGGATTTGCCTGTGATGAAAAATTTATGATTAATTTTGTTTCGTTATGGCAGCAAAAATATTTTCAGTAGGCACTCATGAGCAACAGACCAGCCGAAGCATATCTTCGCTGGGTGGTTCAGCAATGATAAAATATGGAGGAAACATGGACATCGG
>CAYPYZ010000193.1:0-3900 GCA_964414805.1 uncultured Paludibacter sp. | reverse complement strand
TGGCATCGGGATTATGATCAGCGTTTTTAGCGCCTTTTTAATGAACTTAGGCGGCTTTTTATCTATTTTGTCAGCAGTAGGTTTTCTTGCCTCCTTGGTGCTGTATACGATGGGGTTTATCATGCTGTTTCACAAAAGCCTTTTTTCAAACTATGCATATCTTTACATGAGCTTACCTATTTCATATTTACAAGTAGTTTTAAGCAAAGTGTTTGTAGGGACATTTTGGTTATCACTTTGGATTAGCCTTTTATTCTTTTCTTTAGGCCTCCAATTAATGCCGGGTGAAAACCTTCTGGAAAGCATAATAGGCTACTTGCTTATAGAAGGAATTCCTGCAAAGAGCATGGGCATTTTAATATTAGTGCTATTTTGGTCATATATTTTAGGAATAGCTATGTTTTCCGCCACAATGCTTTTTGCAATAATATTTGCAAACACACTTAGAACACAGCGTTTTAGAATTGTCACAAATTTTTCTATTATATTACTTTCATTTACCGTAACCGGAATCATCTCTTATGCAATTAACAAGTGGTTAAACCTTGATTCTAATGATTTTTCCAACATATTAGAACTCAGTGTTTTCGGCTTAGTTTTTACCATGGCCTTAACCGCACTTTTTATTTTCTTATCGGAACGACTTCTTAATAAAAAATACAATCTTAGCTGATAGATGAATACTAAGCATACCATTCAAAAGGTAGGCGATTATTTCATCTACCTCTTAAATGATCTGTCTCTTTAAGGAAAAGATCCAAAATATTGAAGTAATCGTATGTTGAATTCTCCTATTAATGATGGTACGATGTCAATGTGTATATATATTCTTATATACTATTGTATATTGTTTTGTTTTATTTCCAAGTAAAGGAGGGAGAGCAATGATTCCAAAGTTGACAGAAAAAGAAAGAAATCTTCAGATTAGAAAAGAAGCAACTTATTCATGGATACTTTATGTGGCATTCTTTCTTTGGTGGTATCTTACAGGTTATGGTATAGGTGGCGGAGACCCTGCTAACTATACTTATGTAATGGGCTTGCCCATGTGGTTCTTTTTAAGCTCCGTGGTTGGGTATGTAGGCTTCTGCATCGCAGCTGTTATCGTCGTGAAAACCATGTTTAAGGATTTCGATCTCGATGAAGTTACAGAGGAATAACAGAAAGGAGTGATGATAATGTCGTATACAGCAATTCTAATTACTGTACTGGCAATATATATTTTATTTAACCTCGTTGCTGGTATTTATGTAAGTAAAAAACAACAGAAGATAGATGCTTCTGAAGGAAAAGGATTTATAAATAACTATTTCATCGGAGGAAGATCCATGGGCGGTCTCGTACTCGCCATGACTTTAATTGCTACATTCACCAGCGCCAGCAGCTTTATTGGCGGCCCCGGGGTTGCTTACTCGAAAGGCCTGGTATGGGTCTATTTATCAGTAATTCAAATACCAACAGCTTTCATCATTTTAGGTATTTTAGGAAAAAAATTCGCAGTAGTATCCCGCAAAACCAACGCCGTTACAGTTACGGATTATTTGAGGGCAAGATACAAGTCCCCTGCAGTGGTGATAATATCTTCGATAGCGCTTGTCCTGTTTTTCATGGCACAAATGATGTCACAATTCATAGGGGGGGCAGTCCTGTTTGAAAGTATCACAGGGTTATCTTATATATATGGACTAATGCTTTTTGGGCTTGTGGTAATTATCTATACATCAGTTGGTGGCTTTAAGGCTGTAGTCACCACAGATACTATTCAAGGCTTAATTATGGTGGTAGGAGCCATCCTCATATTGATTACCGTAGTTAGAGTAGGTGGGGGATTTGACGCTATTACAGCAAAACTAAGTGTGATAAATCCCGACTGGAACAGTCCGACTCAGGGCGGCGTAACGGCAAAGGCCTATGTTATGTCGTTTTGGGTGTTAGTCGGTGTCGGTGTTTTAGGTCTTCCACAAACAGCTGTTAGAGGCATGGGATTTAAGGATACCAAATCACTCCATAGTGCTATCATATATGGTACGATTGTTGTTGGTTTCTTGATGCTGGTTATGCATATATCGGGTGCATTTGCCCCTGCAATTCTTGATGCTTCAGAAATAGCTAGCTCAGATTATGTAATTCCCACCATCGTTTTGAAATACATGAATCCAGTCGTAGCGGGCATTTTTATTGCAGCACCCTTATCCGCTGTAATGTCCACTGTTTCTTCACTTTTAATATTAGCCTCTGCTGCAATTGTCAAAGACCTTTATATGAACTATTTTGTCAAAGATATCAAAGCAAAGGAAAAGGATTTCAACTTTGAGAAGAAAATTGGTAAGATGAGTATAGTTACCACATTTATTATCGGAATAATTGTTTTCATATTTACCATATATCCACCTGACCTGATTGTGTGGATTAATTTGTTTGCCATGGGTGGACTGGAGTGCGCATTCTTATGTCCTATCTTATTTGGGCTTTACTGGAAAGGAGCTAATGCCGCAGGAGCTATCACATCAACCGTAGTAGGCGTAGCAGCCTTCCTGATAATAAGTACTAAGGGCATCAGCATTGGAGGAACCACGGCAATTGTGCCATCTATCATAATAACAATAATTGCATTTCTGGTAGGGAGTATCATAGGTAAAAAAACCGATGAAGAAACATTGAAGTTATTCTTCTAATAAAATAGGGTATATAACAACTAGAGTGGCTAACACTCTAGTTGTATGTTATTGCGATTGAAGGATAGAATACATTTGCAAGGAAGTTTAGAATGAAGGGAGTCTAGCATGAAGTTTGATTATTCTTATTTAGACATTGCATTTAAAAACGGTAAGGTAATTACAGTTGATCCGAAGAATTCCATTGTTCAGGCTGTGGGAATTAAGAAAAACAAAATAGTCTTTGTAGGCAGCGATAAAGAAATAGAAACAATCGTTGATGATAAAACAAAGGTTGTAGACCTTAAAGGCAGAACGTTAATGCCGGGAATCATCGATACGCACTATCACCCAATTTTATCAGGGTTGATAGATGATGGGGCAGATGCGCCAATGATAAATACCTTTGGCTGCCGCACCATAAATGAAATATTGGATTTAATAAGAGAAGCAGTTTCAATTAAAAAACCGGGGGACTGGATATCTATGATGGGCTACGAGCCTACCTTGCTAAAGGAAAACCGGCATCCAACAATAAATGAATTGGACGAAGCAGCCCCGGAAAACCCGGTTCACTGCATGCATGGTGGTGGGCATATTTGCATGTATAACACCTTAGCACTTGAATATTTAGATGTGTTTACCTTTGAAGACGCCCAAAAATATCCGTTAGATGAAGTCGAAGTGATTAATAAAAAGCTAACGGGTATGGTACGCGGACACACACACTTTAAGCTGTGGGGAAAAGTCGATTATCCTGAAGAAGCCCAAAGAAAAGCCGCCATGAAATCTCATAGACATTGTTTGAAAAACGGAATTACATCTATTCATGACTGTGGAGAGCTTGATAAACCTTCTTATCACATTATGCAAAAAATTTGTAAGAGCAGAGAATTTAAGGTCAGGTCCTATATGATGCTCCATAGCATCTTCGGCAAACCTTTTTCAAAAGAGGATAATGAGCATTGGTTTGCCCTCGGTTTAATAAACGGACTAGGGGATGAATATTTTAAAATCGGAGCCTCGAAATTTATGATTGACGGCGGCTCAGGCGGTCCTTCATGCGCAACAAGGGAACCCTATTCACACGATCCAACCCTAATAAGAGAAAGAGGCTGGGAAAGAGAAGAGGTAGCCGAATACATTGAATTGATTAATGATGCAGAGTGTCAGGCAACTGCCCACGCAATAGGGGATCTGGCAATTGAGTTTATGGTAGAGGGTTACGAAAAGGCATTTAAAAACA
>CAYPYZ010000192.1:0-3902 GCA_964414805.1 uncultured Paludibacter sp. | reverse complement strand
GCGACGTCATCGTGCAGGTGGACCCGCGCTACTTCCGGCCCACGGAAGTGGAAACACTTCTTGGTGATCCATCAAAAGCAAAAAGAGAACTAGGCTGGATTCCACAGATCACGCTTCATGAAATGATCAAAGAAATGATAACAAGCGATCTATCTTTTGCCTGCAGGTATGCATTACTAAAAAATCATGGACACAACATTCCATTAAACATCAATTGATCATCGCGCCATGACAATAACCAACATAGATCACGAAATTTTAGCCAGCAACCACGTATGCAAAATAAACGCAATCTATGGCATAAATTTTCAATCAATTTTTTAGGCTATGGCTACACACAGGCAGTAACTGTAGCTGCCCAATTTATTACCGTTCCATTTTTCCTTCACCACTGGGGAAGTAAGGGCTACGCTGAATGGCTGATACTAACCAGTGTACCTTCGCTTTTAGGCTTGCTTGATTTTGGTGTAGGACAGGCCTCCACCAGCAAAGCCATTATGCGAGCCGCTCACAACGATGATGACGGCGTTCGTCACTCACTACAAACATCATTAGTCTTCACATCAGCTGTCGCAATTCTACTAATTCTTATCACGGCAGCCTTAAATCATACAGTCAGATGGGATAACCTATTAAAACTAACAAACATCGATCACGACCAAGCCAGCACAATTCTATTATTGTTAGTCACCAATCTTGGAATAACACTTATCGGAAATGGCCCAATTAATGGTTGTTTTCGCGCTATCGACAAAACTAGCCAAGGCATCTTTCTTCTTGCCACGCGCAGAGTCTTGGATATTTTCACGACCATTATAGCTTTATCCTGCGGCTTTAACGCCACTAAATTATCGACAACACTAGTGTTAAGCCAAGGGCTATTTGTCATATTCTACATATTGCTACTGACAAGAATATCCGGCAGCAAATACCTAGGATTCAAATATGCATCTTGTACCGAATTTAAAAGTATATTAAAACCATCATTAGGACACATTGGAATCACGATTGGTCAAGTATTAACCCTACAAGGCGGGCTGCAAATAATCAATCAAATAGCATCCCCCTCCATTGTTGTCGCCTACAGTATGAGTCGGACACTTATGCGCATGGTGCTACAATTAGGAATTACATCCAGCCACGCCATTCGCCCTGAACTTTCAAGACTTGCCGGAGAAGGCAATTTGATGGAAATCCATAATATTAACAGTAAAATATCTTTATGGATTATCTCACTTTCAGCAATATTTTATGTCGCATTATCCATCACAGGGCCATGGATTATCGACAAATGGGGTCAAAGCCAAGTTTCTGTAAATCACATTACCTTAGCAGCAATTGGGGCCCACGCCCTGTTAAATGCGATCTGGTACACTTCATCAACACAAAAAATCGCAACAAATAAGCATGGTAGCGTATCCACCATATATTTCGTTAGCTCTATTATTGGATATATCTGGTGGCCACTTTTAGTAGACAAAATACCACCGATATACATTGCCGCAATAGCGCTCGCAACACCAGAAGCAATCACAGCATTCTATGCACACTTCCTTCAAAAATTAGAATCTTTCAAATAATGGAACTTCACTATTATCATTGCAAGAGAGGTAACTTCGGCGATGACCTTAACCCCGCTTTCTTTCAAGAGATATGCCCCAATTTCAAGAAAATTAGAGGCAACAAATTAATAGGCATAGGAACCCTTTTAAATAATTCAATTAGCAACCTAAACAATTCAATAGTTTTTGGTTCAGGATATGGCCAAGGGCGACCCGTTGATCTTTCAAAAACAAAGCTAAATATTCTCGGTGTTCGTGGCCCCATATCGGCAATGAGTATTAGACACCCACCTGACAGCGCCATTGTGATTGGTGACCCAGCCTTAATATTACCCAAGCTACCCGCATTCAATAATGGCATATCAGCAACAAATAAAAAGAAGATCATTGCATTACATCACAGGACAGCAGAGTTTTGGGATTTTCAGAACTCAAGTAACAGCGATTTTTATTACTTAGATCCAGCAGGGCATACTCTAAACACTTATATCGAAACAATTAAACAAGCTGATTTTGTTCTCGCTGAATCACTGCATGCAGCCATTATAGCGACCGCCTATGGCATCCCATTTATAAGGACAAATTTACTAGGCAAAGTAGATGAAACAAAATGGCTCGATTATTATCTCTCAGTTAATATAAACAATCTTCCGATAGCAGCACCACTCCCCATTCCAAGTCAAAATCCGTTGCGCAGAGTCGCACTTGGGTTAACATCTAGAAAAATCTTCAATCAATCATTTCAAAGGGCATTTTGCCAAACAATTCCTCAGAGAAATATTGAACTTCTTGAATTAGCAGCAAATGAACTCATAAAAAACCAAAAGCTCCATACCCCTGACAGCAAGGCCATCATTCGACTTCAAGATAAAATAATGAAGGCAATCGATAAGCTATCAATCTTATCGAAGAACTAGCACATGTTGCAGCAAAGTTTTAATTTCCACGATCAAACATTAAACTCACAAAAGATCAACATCAAACCTCAAATGAGTGATCAACGCTCATAAAAGATATAAACCATGCATTTGAATGCCCCACCAGACGGATCAAGGAAATGGAATGCCGCTACACTATTCGTTCTATTATTGCTTTTTTCCGCAGCATTCAAAGATGACACCGATGCAATAGCAAATAATCAAAACTGGTCTGGGCTAGCCATTCCCAATTGGCTGAATGACATAAAAAGCAACTCGGAAGTTTTGCTCATTATTGCCGGCATTATTGGTCTAAGCATCAGCCTACGAAAAATCTCATTTAGATTCAGAATAGGCTATCCGGCATTATCTCTACTCACGCTGTCCTTTTTTTCAGTAATTCGGACAATTCAAGATCACCCAGATTCAACACTCAAGTTATCCACATCTTTCTTGCTCATTTTATTCATTTTTTATGTATGCGGAAGAATAAGCACACAAAGCGGCGTTGAATCACTCAAAAAAGTCGTCATAAATGCAATTACGCATTTCTCAATTATATTCATCCTAATTAATGGCGCAATTTATGGTCTCGGCTATGGATACGTTCCTCAAAATCCAAGGTATTTTGGATCTTCAATACACCCGAACTTTGTTGGCACGCAATTAGCCATATGCAATATATTTATAACCTCAAAAATAATAGACTTATTTAATAAAAAACAAGTCGGCGTCCTATTAGTTATAATTCTATTGCTGGGCCTGTGGCTTACGCTGGCCAGCGGATCGAGAACTGCCCTAGCAATTCTTGTAACAGGAATCTCCACACTAATAATAACAAGCAATAAATTCAAACTAAAATGGTGGATGACAGCCATCATCATCCTATTAATCCCGCTCGCCCTGTACATTGCCAATAAATCAGAATTAGAAATTGCATTCTACAGAGGGGAAAATGGATCGGATACAAGAACAGCGGCCTGGCTCTCAATGATCCAAGAAATCTCTGAGCATCCATGGCTTGGGTATGGCTACTTTTCCGGACAATCCGAAAACTCTTATTTGCGAGCCATGAATGCCTTTGGCATTCCTTATGGTGCATTACTAATAGGTATCGTATTTTTTTGCATCGGTAAACTACTTATCCAAAGCTTGCGCGACTCTAGATTACCCTCTTCTCCGCAGCATTTATTATTGGCAACATTTATTGCAATCTCTATTGGCGGCATTTTTGAAGGATACCTAGTAGACGCATGGAGTTTACAAAAACTAATCTTTGTCCTTGTCTTGGCGATGCTACATAAAGGCTCAAGGCGTGGTAATCAAAATCCCGCATTTTGAATCGCAAAATGAAAAACAAGCATTTCTATTTCGTATGGGACAATTTTGGCCCAATTCATATTGACCGGATTGAAGCAGTAGC
>CAYPYZ010000191.1:0-3960 GCA_964414805.1 uncultured Paludibacter sp. | reverse complement strand
TTTCATTTTTGAGGTGGTATTAAAAGTGCCTCCCCAGGAATAATCTTCGTTGGAATTCTGACCGATAATCTGGAAAATACCCATCTGTGCATCGCGCAAATTACCGATTTTCGCACCGGCATTGGCTGCAATATTTTCAGCACGAATACGCGCATCTTCTGTCGCTGCGGCTATCATCTCAATTTTTAGCTCAGATAATTTGGTGTAATAATACTGCGGCGTATTTGAATAAAACTCTACGCCGAGGTTTATGAGGTCGGTGATTTCACGCGAAATCTCTTCGATTTTTTCTACTTCAAAAGACTCTATTTCTACATTCTGGCTTAAGCGATAGCCGGTGAAAGTGCTGCTGCTATTGCCGTTTTTATCGTAAGAATAATCATGTTCTCTGTTGATATTTACCGACGAAAACTTCATTTCAGCTTCGGTAACACCTTTAGAAATAAGGTATTCACGGATTTTTTCTTTGTCTTCGTTCAAGCTTTTATAAACTGTTTTTAAGTCGAAGTTTTTTTGGCTGAAATTGCCACTCCAAACGATCAAATCTGATTTAAAATCTTTTGCGCCTGAACCTGTTACATAAATTAAGTCTTGAGAACGATGCCGGTTTTTATAGGTGGTGGCGAGTATTCCGATGCCAATCACAATTGAGAGGCCAATGATAAGTGCGCTAAGGTAATTTTTCATTTTGATGGGGCTTTTTGTAAAGTGTAAAAGTAGGAAAATTATTGACAAGCTGGATGTCTGCTAAAAAGAATAGGAAACAGGAGAGCACTTTTAAGCGATTAAAAAAATAATCAAAATTTAGTATAAAATTTTTTGAATAATTCATTACGGTTTAAAAAAAATGTTGTAACTTTACAGAAATAATTGCATGCTACTGTAATGCTAGCTATGTATGAACAATAGCAACGAAAAAATACACAACAATATAAACAATTGTTATGAAAACATTAAAGTCAGTACTTCTGCTCTTTATGATTACTGTTTTTTTTACAACTTGTAAAAAAAATACAGATGTTAATAATGATTGTCCTATATTTAGTATCGTTCCTCATCAACCATACGATAATCCTGTTTGGCATCCTTCGGGGCAAATAATCGGTTTTAACCACAGACCAATTAAAGAGATAAACTACTCTTATGGCTATGATTGCCCTATGCAAGCATCTTACACTTATGAAGATGATTCTGCTGGATTTTATTTAATAAATGTCATTGGAACAAACCAGCGCAGAGCATTACCCTATTATTTGCAAACATCGGCTTGGAGCCACGACGGGCAATGGATAGCTTTTTCCAATGGTGGGCAAATTTATAAAATGCCTTTTGATGGAGAAAAATTTGATACAACTGCGATTGTACAATTAACTTTTGAAGGTAATAATTTTTCCCCTGCCTGGAGTCCGGATGATATGCTAATAACCTATGGGCAAAGTGTTTGTAGCGGTAATATTGAATGTGGAATATGGTCAGTAGATGTCAATACCTATTCTACTACATTTTTGATTTTTTATGGACAATATTCTGATTGGATACATAATACAGCCTCATTTATATATTCCAAAAACAGCTTTCAAAACGGAATTGATATAGGAGATACAATTTACAAGCATAATTTGGCAAATAATAGTGATTATGTAATAAAATTTATTTCGACGCCACATACAGATAATAGGTATTTCAAATATAATCCTGTAAATAGCTCAATAGCATTTTGCTCAACTGGAGACATTCCTACTGAAAACGGAATATGGTTATTGGAAGACGCACCATATAAAGAAGAACAACTTTTAGTATCGGAAGCTACAAGTTTTTCTTGGTCGCCCGACGGCAAGTACATTATATATATGCATCGTGCCAATAATTACAGAATTGATGAAGAGAAAGGTACGCTTTGGGTAATAAATGTTGAAACAAAAGAAAAAAGACAATTAACATATAATCAGTTCAATATATTAATCAATTAAACCCAAAAATCATGAAAACAAAAATTCTATTTTTGACAGGAATGTTTTTGCTGAGTTCATTTTATGCTTTTTCTCAAAGAAACCCGAACAAAGAAATATTGGTGTTTTTTAATAAGGGTGTCAGTCAAAAGGTTGTTACAAAGCAAGGAAAAGCATATAAAACTACTATAGTAAGTGATGCTAAACTAAAATCATCTTTAAAAGATATAGGTATATATGAAGCCATGCTTGAAGTTGCTATTCCTGATTTTGACAGGAAAGATACCTTAAAAGTATTAACCGATGGCAGGAAACTTTATCAGGCAGATATGTCAAAACTTTATCGTATAAATGTATCCGAAGGACAGAGCAGGACAGAACTTATTCAACAACTAAATTCGTTACCCGAAGTGCTGTATGCCGAATCAAACGGAAGCGCATCGCCCAATGTAATCCCATCCGATGAATTTTATTCAGAACAATGGGGTTTGAAAAATAATCTACATCCCGGCAGAGACATTCATGCCGAGGGAGCTTGGGATATTTATACTGGAAATCCCAATAATATAATCGCTATAATTGACGGAGGAACAAATAAGAACCATCCTGATTTGAATGATAAAATAGCCGGCGGTGATGATGGGTACGGTTGGCAAGGTCACGGCATACACGTTTCAGGAATTGCTGCTTCCGAATCAAATAATAATCAAGGCGTTTCTGGCGTTGATTGGAATGCACGAATTCATGCACAACGTATAGACAATGTATCTGATGACGCAGCAATATATCAGGCAATTGTAGATGCGGTTAATTATAGCAGCAATGTATATGTTTTAAACAATAGCTGGGGTTTAACGGATGTATATCATAATCCTGGTCGCTACTCTTCCACGGTAAAACTGGCTTATGTTTACGCATATAATGCTAATCGGACAATGGTATCTGCTATGGGCAACCATAATACAACACATCCTGGAGTTACTAATTATCCTGCTGGTTTTGGCATTGGAATAGCTGTGGGAGCAACCGATGATATGGATAATATTGCTTATTTTTCCGTTAAAGGAAATTATATTGATGTAGCAGCACCCGGTGTAGGAATATACTCTACCTTAAACAATGATTATGATAATATGGATGGCACCTCCATGGCTGCACCTTTTGTTTCGGGTATAGCTTCATTGCTCAAAGGGTACAAATCAAATCTTTCTAATGACGATATTGAAAATATTATCAGGTTAAGTGCAGACAAAGTACAAGGAATGAATGACAATAATTATACAACAACTTATGGCTACGGCAGGGTAAATGCCGAACAGGCGTTAAGATATTTACAATCGCCATATAGTTTAAATCAATGGACAACAAGCGGGGGGAGTGTTGTTAGCTCCACAGGGCAATATCTTCATACATTTATTGGCCCTGGTTTGCTATCAGGAGGAACCTATATTGTAAAAAGACATGAAGTAAGAAAAACGGTAAGTTATCCTCAAAGCTTTTATGAACTTGTGGGTGTTTGGGGCAGAGGTGTTTCAACAAATGGTTGGAATCAAAGTAATCCAAATTTGGGTAAAAAGTTTTGCGAAGTTGTACCCGGCACTGAATCAACAACTGGTGTTACATTACAAACATACGTATATGAGGTTTGGAATATTTCGGGATACTATGCGGGTTATTATCCTACTACTCCTGCTAATGTACAATTTGCTTATACTGCTCTTGGAACAATAGCTCCAAGAGTTTACGGCACCAATATTGTCTGCACCTCAAGCAGCACTTTTACCTTACAAAATCGACCTCCAGGTTCAACAATAAGTTGGACAAAAAGCAGTAATCTTACTTATGTTAGTGGCCAAGGCACAAATAATTATACAGCTAAGGCAGTTAACAGTTCAACAAGCGGGCCAGGCTGGGTCCAGGCAACTTTAAATGTTCCTGGTGGCACGGTTGAACTACCTCCCAAGGAAGTATGGGTTGGCAAACCCTATGCCCCAACTTCAATCATGTTTAT
>CAYPYZ010000190.1:0-3965 GCA_964414805.1 uncultured Paludibacter sp. | reverse complement strand
TCCCCTATTGATTATCAAGCCTATATCATCCAACACCAAATTATCGCCATATGCTTTAGAGAGGTGCTCTATTTCTATAGGGATAATCCCCGAATGTGGAGCAGGCGGAAATTTCAAATGAATAGCTGATCTATCCTCTTGATCTACTTCTATTCTCTCTAATTTTTCTAATTGCTTGATGCGCGATTGCACCTGTATAGCTTTGGTAGCCTTATATCTAAATCTTTCGATGAAATCTTCTGTGTCTTGAATCATCTTTTGCTGATTCTCATAAGCACGCATTTGCTGTTCATAGCGTTCCTTCCGCAAAACCACATATTTAGAATAATTCACCTGATAATCATAAATTTTTCCAAGAGAAATTTCTAAGGTACGGGTAGTCACTGCATCAATAAATGCTCTATCGTGGGAAACCACCAATACCGCACTATGGGAGTTAATCAAGAAATTCTCCAACCACTGTATAGATTCGATGTCTAAATGGTTGGTAGGCTCATCCAATAATAGAGCATCCGGATTTTGCAATAAAATTTTAGCCAACTCGATACGCATGCGCCAGCCACCACTAAATTCCGAGCATTGTCTATGAAAGTCAGAACGCTGAAAGCCTAATCCCATCAAGGTTTTCTCAATGTCAGCTTCCATATTTCCCTTATCAATAATCTGTAAATACTCTTGTGAATGTGTTAATTTATCTATGATGGCATGGTAGGTTTCACTTTCATAATCAGTGCGTTCGCTTAAATCCAAACTAAGTTGTTGAATTTCAGCTTGTATTTTATGGATATGGGTAAAGGCTTTTTGCGCTTCTTCCATCACGGTAGTACCCGTTTCATGTATCATATGTTGGGGTAAATAGCCTATACTCAAGTCATTGGGAAGCGTAATCCTACCGGCAGTAGGAGAGAATTTTCCGGCAATCAACTTCAGTAAGGTTGTTTTGCCGGCGCCATTTTTACCCACTAAAGCAATCTTTTCCTTAGAGTTAATAAGGAAACTGATATTATCAAATAAAGGGATACCGGCAAATTCCACCCTAAGCTGTTCAACGGCAATCATATATCCAAACGTTCGTATTGAGAATTTTTACTTTTAAATTCAGGAACGATTTTCTTCATGGTGGAAACAGTCAGATAGTCTTTGTTAAGCTTGCTATAATTGATAAGTTTATCAATTAAAATCGACACTTTATCATAATCATATTGCTGAACATTAGCAATCATGATTTTAGGATTATGGGTTTTTTGTGTATGTTCTTTTTTATTGAGCAGTTCTTCATACAGTTTTTCGCCGGGTCGCAGTCCGGTAAAGACAATTTTGATATCTTCTTCCGGAACAAAGCCAGCTAATCGAATCATTTTCTTAGCTAAATCTAAAATTTTGACAGGTTTACCCATATCAAAAATATAGATTTCACCACCATTACCCATAGATCCCGCTTCTAAGACTAAGATACAAGCTTCCGGAATGGTCATAAAATAGCGTATAATTTCCGGATGGGTAACAGTCACAGGACCGCCACGTTCAATTTGTTTCTTAAAATAAGGAATCACTGAACCACTTGAGCCTAATACATTGCCAAAACGGGTAGTGATAAACTTCGTGGTATCTCCGTTCAAACTCACGCTTTGTTTGCGGAACATCGACTGCACATAAATTTCAGCTATGCGTTTGGATGCTCCCATGACATTGGTTGGATTCACAGCCTTATCCGTAGAAACCATCACAAAGCGCTCTACCCTGTATTTCAGCGCTAAATCAGCTAAAATTTTCGTTCCCATTACATTTACCTGCACACTCTCCACCGGATAATCCTCCATCATGGGAACATGTTTATATGCAGCAGCATGGTAAATAATATCAGGGCGATACATGTCCATCATATATTCCATACGCTCTTTATTGCGCACATCTCCCAAAAACACAGTGATATTCTTATCCTGATAAGTCTCCATCAAATCCAATTTCAAATCGTGCATTTGCGATTCGGCATGGTCTAAAAGCACTAATAAATTAATATCATATTTCAGGACTTGCAAAGCAATTTCGCTACCTATGGAGCCGGCAGCCCCCGTAACCAACACCACCTTATCCTTTAATTGAGAGGCAATATTATTGGTAGAGATATTAATTTGCGGACGCTCCAACAAATTCTCAATCGGAATAGAACGAATTTCACCTATATGCGGAATATCATTTTTCCATATATTCATGGGTGGAAGCGAAAGCACTGTCAGGTTATTATCAATAAACTTCTCTAAAGCAATGGAAGCACTGTTTTGATTGAGTTTGGTAGGAGAAACGATAACGGACTTACATTTCTTAATGATGGTGTTTTTCAAGGTTTCATCATTCATCATGTAAACCTTGATACCCATAATCATCTTTTCACTAGCATTTTTATCATCATCGATAAAACCCACCAATTTATATTTCGAACCTACCTGCTCCGACATCAACATTTTGGCTATACCAATGGCGGCCGACTTAGTGCCATAAATCATTACAGGCGTAAGGTATTCCCCCCTTTGGGTCATAAAATCATAAATTGTCTTAACCAATAATCGCGTAAGCAATAAAAACAAAAATGATAAAACTCCATAGACAATCAGTTCTGAATAATACATCAACAAGCCTTTGGATAAGGCAGTTAGGATGAGATTAATCATAATTAAAATACTGATATTAACCACTATGGAGAAAAGGATTTTGATGGTATCCACAAAGCTGGAATAGCGCAACACCCCTGAATAGGTATGATAAGCCCAAAACAATAAAACCTGCAAAGACATCACTATGCTCATCCGCGAAAGATCGGAAGTGGCGAGGGTATGTTCGGGATTAAAGCGTAGTTTTTCTGCTAAAATAATAGAAATCCATAGGGCTGCTATGGCAAGCATTAAATCGATAATCAATACTGTCCAGCGTGGCAAATACTTCATTGCAACAAACTTAGACAGTATACTTTTTTCAAATAAGCCGGAATGTAACTTTACCATAAACTTAAATTTGGCTTGCAAATGTACAATTTTTACTGCACATTACATGAGTATACCTTGATTAAATGGTACTAAATTTAAACGTAATTATTTAGAAATAATTGTATGAATTGCTTTAAAAAATATATTCCCTATCTTTGCAAGCGTATCTAAAAACAATAAGAATTATATAAATTATTTACATATGTCTGTACATCACGAGATTATCCGCAAAGTAACTACCCAACGCCTTGTAGAAATGAAAAACAGGGGAGAGAAAATAAGTATGCTTACGGCTTATGATTATACGATGGGAAGTATAGTTGACCGTGCAGGAATTGACGTTATTTTAGTGGGCGATTCCGCTTCTAATGTTATGTGTGGTAATGTGACTACCCTTCCTATTACATTAGACCAAATGATTTTTTTGGCCAAGTCTGTTGTACGTGGTGTTAAAAGGGCTTTGGTAGTTGTAGATATGCCTTTTGGTTCGTATCAAGGCAATTCGCGTGAAGCGATTACTTCTGCCATTCGCATCATGAAAGAAACCCATGCTGATTGTCTGAAATTGGAAGGTGGTGCCGAAGTAGAAGAATCTATCAAACGTGTTTTGAGTGCCGGTATTCCTGTAATGGGACATCTGGGTTTGATGCCTCAATCCATCAATAAATATGGTACCTATGCAGTTAGGGCACAAGAGGAGGAGGAAGCTGAAAAATTGATTAGGGATGCGCACTTATTAGAGGACATAGGATGTTTTGCTATTGTTTTAGAAAAGGTTCCTGCGAAATTAGCTGAACGTATTGCTTCTGAGCTGACTATTCCTATTATTGGTATTGGTGCCGGTGGTGGTGTGGACGGACAGGTATTGGTTATACATGATATGTTGGGGTTGAATAATGACTTCTCCCCCCGCTTTTTAAGAAGGTATGCCAACTTAGAAGCGGAGATGGATAAAGCCATTAAACATTATGTGGAGGATGTAAA
>CAYPYZ010000189.1:0-3986 GCA_964414805.1 uncultured Paludibacter sp. | reverse complement strand
TTAGTTTTCCTTTTTTTGAAGCAGAAAGTTTAACCACAATAACTTGAGCAGGGGCGGATGCAAACACTTCTTGCATATAATGCACACCGTCTGATTCGAAAGTTGTTGTGGTTATCGCTGTGCGCAGATCAAGTTCCCGATTATAGTTGGTAATTTCACCCAATCCTTCAAATTTAAGAAACAAATCACCCAATGTTTGGTATGTGTACTTGCTGCGATCGATATAAGAATCCGTTTCTTTTACTTGTGTAAAGTACTCTTTTTCAACATATTTTTCCTCAAATAAAAGTTGGCGAGCTTTATGAATGTATTCCAAAACATCAGGGTTTACCCTTTCGATAGAGCCTCCTGTCCATACTGATTCTTCATTAAGTTGAATACGTTCAGTTTCGGTTCCTCCGAAAACCATAGCACCCAATCGACCGTTTCCTACGGGAAGCGCTTCCACCCATTCGCTTGCAGGTTCTTTATACCAAAGCTTTAATTCTCTTTCAGGAGTAGATTTCTCACTGCTCCAACCTTGAAAAAGAGGAAAAATTAGAAAAATAAATAGTAAATAAATATATACCACTTTAGTGCCTTTTAAAACAAATAATATAATGGTGCGGTTTATATCGTAAAATTGATTTTTAAATCAGACAATTATAAATGTCTTTTTTGTTTTGTAATTGTCAAATATCTCATGTCTATATATATAATATAAATACTTAAACTAAATAAAGCATGATAAACAAGATGCTTTATGAGAATAAAACACAAATCTATTCTTTATAAGGTGTAAGTGGATTATGGTTCTCCTTTTCTGTATCAAAATTAGGAGACATAGCCAACAAATCATTATATCATATTTCCCTTCCATTCAATGGTTTCTGAGCAATTTTGATTTATCATTAAATTTCACAAAAAAACTTGTAATCAAACAAATGATTATAATAAATAGATTTGTTATAATATACGTTATTATATTAGCTTATGATTTATAATACCTTGTTCTCTTCATGTATTAACTTATAAAACTGATATGAAATTCTCTATTCAATCGACTAAATTCATCTTTTTCATAAAATACTTTCCATACGACTTGAGTTAGCTATCCATTTTTACTTTGGTGTTACCTCCCAGTGATAAACTGACATCTACTGGCAGATTAGTTTTCCATGCTCCGTTAGAAAAGTCAGGAATATCTATAGAATTAGAACGATTTGCAACCGACCATTCACTAAGAGGTGAAATCACACTCCAGAGTGCTGCATCGTAAACATCTTGATCTAACGGTATGCCGTTTCTCAAACAATCAATAAGTCGCCAGTCCATCATAAAATCCATACCACCATGACCTCCAATTTTTTTTGCCAAATCACCCACAACTTTTATGATTTCGGGTGTGTACTGTTTCTCTAAATCACTCATTTGTTCTCTATTATAAAATGAATGTCCACGAGCGATTCTTCCGGGTTTTATAGCAATCCCATTTGTACCGCTCACTAAAAACGCTCGAGTTGTAGGACGTGGGGAACTAACATCATGCTGAAGCTGAATTGTCTTTCCTTTGTTAGTGCGAATAACTGTGACATTCATATTTCCGCGGTAGGTGTCAGTAGCAAATTCTTTATAATAATCATCCTTCGCAGCCAATTCAAATGCTAATTTAGCCCTAGTAAAATCGTTAGATGACATAGATGTAAGATATTCCATTTTATCTCCTCGGTTAATATTTAGTAATTGACAAGCTGGTCCTAATGGATGCGTTGGATATAAATTTCCATTGCGGTGTTGATTTTCCCTCTGTCGCCAAGAATCATAATAGGCTGTCTTTGAAAAATCGCTTCTCACAAGATCATGAATATAGCTCCCTTCATAATGAATGAGTTCACCAAAGAATCCATGCCTCGCCATGTTCAATACAAGTAACTCGAAAAAGTCATAGCAGCAATTTTCCAACATCATACAATGCTTCCTGGTACGCTCTGAGGTTTCTACTAATTGCCATGCTTCATCTACCGTGACAGCAGCCGGTACTTCGACGGCCGCATGTTTATCATGCTCCATGGCATAAACTGCAATAGGAGTATGTAGTCTCCATGGAGTTGCAGTATATACCAGATCCACATCGCCACTTTCGCATAGCCCTTTCCATGCATCATCACTGCCCGTATACTCTTTAGCTGCTGGTAATCCATGTTTAGAGAGTATATTTTGAGCAATTCCCAATCCTTTTGGATTTACATCACATATTGCGGTTATTTCAACTCCTTGTATCTTGGACATACGTTCAACTGCTCCTGGTCCTCGATTTCCTAAACCGATAAAGCCAATCTTTACAGTTTCAAGTTTAGGAGCAGCATAACCACACATGTTAAATTTTTGAGGGCGGAGCTTCTCCGCGGATTTTTTTATTCCCTGTAACATTGAAGCCCCTTCCAGACTACAAGATATAAATGTATTTGATAAAACACTAGCTAATCCAACACCAGCAATTTTGAAAAGATTTCTTCTGCTTATTTCCATTTTTTATTATATTTTTAATAGTCTTAAAGAGTCCGCTCTGAAAACACTTAACTACTGAGAATTAAGATTTTTATCTATCCTTTGTCCCTAAAGAATAGCCTAATTATCATAACTTAGCCAAAGTTCCTTCAGGGGGGATTTAGTCCAAAAAAGTAATAAGATTTGACTTTTCAGAGTAGACTCATCTCAATTAAGTATTGTACAGTTACAAAACATTACAACTCATATTTCATTGTATCACTGGGTTAAAAGTTCCGTTATCCCAACCAATAGTTTGCTCCAAATTTTCATTCTGCAAAATATATGCCGGGCTTATTGGTGCGAAATAATAAAATTCCGGAATATCAATTATAGCAGTGGGGGAAATATCCGTTGGTTCATAAATATAATTTGTAATTGTCTTTATAAAAGTATCTCTGTCAAAATTTTCAGGGGAGTTTATTATAATATCGGTAAGCTCTGTGGCAATCTCGCTATTGCTTTGGGTAATATCAATATCATATTGTGAGGCAGCAGCATCTTTGTTGAATTCGGGGCCATATGAATGAAGTTTACTAATATTGTTTAATACATAGAACATCCTCCTTCGGCGTAAGTCCCAGAATCGTTTACCTTCAAGGGCAAATTCGATTTGCCGTTCTTTCATAATGGCGTCAAGAGTAGTTTGGTAATCAGAACCAACTGATGGTTTCAACCCATAACTCCCATTTCCAACATCAATATGCGCTCTTTTACGAATCTGAATAATTAAATCCTTAGCCTCAGAAGAACGTCCGATCTCATTTGCAGCTTCTGCAACATTTAGTAAAACTTCAGCATAGCGGATTATTGGCCAATCAAAGTCCTGATGATTCCAAACCGCTTGTGCCAATGTAGTGTCAACGCCTTTTCGGGCATAGAACCCCGTTTGATTAAATCCTGGAAATTTCCAACCGTCATCTCCAGCTATTCCATTAAGTAGCCACTGAACACGTGGTTCACCTGCAAAATCATATCTGGCACCATTGTAAACAACGTCGTTATAAAATCTTGGTTCCCTGTTCACCCAAAACAGAGTAGAGTCGTATCCCGAATTTGGGTCATCAATATCCAAACCATTCTTCATTTGGTAGGCTTTAACCATCTCCCAAGAAAAATTAGCAGTACCGAATGCATTTGATGTTAAACTTAAAGGTCTTTGTCCCTGTTGATGTTTATTTGCTTTCTCTGGGTAATTATAACGCACATACAAGACCATCTCTTTAGCAGCATCTTTCTTGTTGTACCACCAAGTTTCAGTTGTCTTCAAAGTATTATCGTTATATAGACCGTGGTCATTTGCATCCAACTCGGCTTTTGCAGCAAGCAAAGCATTATATGCATCAGTCCAATAGCCTGTGTTTTTGGTTTTGCAAAATAAGGGGCTTGCTTTTAATAAAAGCACTTCACCTTTTACTGCCATAGCAGCTCCTTTAGTAATTCGGCCAAGATCGTCAGAG
>CAYPYZ010000188.1:0-4002 GCA_964414805.1 uncultured Paludibacter sp. | reverse complement strand
GTCTTTGCTTGTACATGTCCACAAAGAATTCTGTTTCCTGTATCTGATCAACAAACAAAGAATCATTATTCGGATTATATAGAAATTCTTGTACTGACCACTTGTTTTCAAAAAAACCTTGCTTCAAAGGTAGTAAAGGAATACTGTCTAAACCATCCTTTTGTTCTATTTCTTTTAATTTTATAACGAATGAATCTCTCGTTACTGATGTGAATAATAGTGCTGATTCTACATGCCTTAATTTCCTTTTATTGTTTTCCAATTCTTTATACAAAACCAGAACCTTCTTTTCATAATCATTGAGCGAAGCTGAATCCTTTTTAGCCACCTTTTTGAAGTCTTTTATTCTTGTTTCCAACTGAGTAACCTGTATCACTTTCCTTCCAAGTTTGTCTTCATACTTTTTTTCCTGTTCATGAAGCGTGTTCTGTAACCTCCTTGTCTCCACTTTGCCACGAAGTCCCCACACCAATAAACCGATTGCTACAAACAAAACCACAACCAATAAGATGTTTGGTAATTTACTTAGAAACTTTATAATCAAATTTATTGTTTTCATAGTCCTATAGGTTTTATATACAGTATTATCCCTTCCCCATCATGATCGTAGAAATCAATGTGTACCCATGTTGGAGCATATTCTTTACTCTCTAATCTACATTTGGCTATGTACTGAGGATACTCCTCAAAAAACCTATGTATGTTTTTTTCTAACCAGACCCTCGTTTCATCAGGGTGTATATCCTTAACATTAAAATCAACAGCAGACCCTGAAATGTGACCACTCACATACAAGACTTTTTTAGATACTACTATCTTACACAAATTACATCGCAATCCTCTTTGAGTCTGAGGACCCTTCCACCACCAGTTATTCACATAAACAGGACGACCCTGTTCTTTACGAAACCAATCCATGAAGTCTAAAAGTACAGGACGAAAATACCTGAATGCATCTTCCCCATCCCTCTTATAAACATCAGGACAAACAAACTCATAAATCTTAAATGATTTAGTCTTTTTCATCTTCTCTACCTTTTTTGTTTTTATCATCCCCGTCCAAACCCACTCCCATATCTTCCATGTGTCTAACTTCATTTCTTACTTTTATTTTGAATACAACTAATAACCTGTCTATTTCCTTACTACCACCTAATAGGTAAGATGTGTTCTCAAGAACTGAGATCATATACACACCCGTAACATAGAAAACTACAAACGAATGTAAAGAAGCATAAATATAGAATTCAGGCCTACCTTCGTACTGCAATTGGAATGTATTCAAAACTAACATCAAAATAAAGTAGATGAAAACTTTTAACCCGAATCTCTGTAACATTCGAGCTCGGAATTTTCGTGTTCGTTTAAGCCCAGCAGCAATTCCAACTATTAATTCCACAACTATCAAAAGAAATAGTATAAAAAGACTGTATGGAGATAATCCAAATAAACCTTCTGCTATAGTCCCCATTCCAGCAAATATAGCAAGAAAACGGGAACTGTTCTTTCTTGTTAAGGATTCATACAGACTATTGTATCCACAGAACCCAAACTCTGTTAATATATCTCTCATAACATCTTCTATGCTTTTTGATAAATTCATGCCTTCGTGTTCCTAAAATAAGGTGGTACAAAAGTACCACCCTAAATGTTAATATAATATTTGCCGTGTTATTTTTTAAGTATTCCCAAACTCTTCAGTAGCCAGGTAAATAGTCCTGTATCATATCCCCCGTTAGCAGCGAGACTGACAAAGAATCCTATTACAATAGCATTCCACCATATAATTCCTTCTAAGAAACCCAGGTTTAACCACCACCCAAACATTGTCACGGCTATACCCGTTCCCCACGATATTAATTGTATTAGAAAAGACCCTTCAGGCTTTATCCACGCCTTTATAGCTTCAACTATGAAAGGAATGGCTACAACCAATACGGTGAAGCTAACAAAGATTTCGGAAGGGTCTGCGATCCCTCCAGAACCCAAATCAGATGCCAATACTGGAATCGTAAACGCTGCAAGAAGTACAAGCAGGATTGAAAACAACTTTTTCATAACTCATTAATTTTAAATTAGTACTAACTCTTATTACGTCACTCCATAGTGTTTTTATGTTCATCCATGATTTTATACCTGTTTGATTGTGTCGCTTTTCTCTTTCTTTTTATAGATGCACCAATCCCATCACCAACAATACCCATCATCAGAGCGTTAAAATCATTTAGAGGTTGATCTGTGAAATTAGTGTAGAAGCGGAACATTATGTAGGTTGCGATGATTGTGTAAAGATACCGATTAAGGTTGTCAGATGCCCAAAACACCCAACTCCATTTACGTGGGGTTCGTACACTGTTCTTATCGCGTTCAGAAACCTCATTGAGGCCATAAAAGGCAAACCCGATTAAGAAGAACCAGAGGTATCCTAACGCTTCTTGAACGGGCACACCGCCTAATATTGTGACTCTAATAAATTCATCCATCTTACTAAATTATAACTATTAACCTCATGCTTATTAGGTTCATTCCTACATAACTTTTGCCACCCCTCCTATCACATCAACTAAATTATCAGCTACTTTCATAATCGTAACACCGAAACCCTGCCCGCCTGTGGTCAAATTAGCAGTTGATAGAATTACACCAGAGGCACCTTGTAAGGTCACTTCTCCATCACCAATTTGATTAATCGCTAATGGGACGACTAAAGGTATGGTATTAGGCACGGAAACAGTAATTGGCGAAGTACCCTTATACCTGTAGTAAGTATTGCCACTGTCAGCATCTAAAATGATATTAGAGCCCTCCTCAATGGTGACTATCTGTAGATTTGGGTCATATGCTGGGGCATTGATTGGTTCCAGATCATTCCAAGCAGTAACTCCATCCCCAATTTTTAGGACTTTCGTATCAGTAGCGTACCCAGGTTCACCTATCTTCAGTATGGGATTTCTATATTCCCAATCTTCTTCAAGACCTCTTTTTAACTGTATTGTAGTTATCATGTATTTTTATTTTATAAATTTTCTCCTCTTGGACAAGTACCCCAAACTGGTCTTGGTAATGTCCAAGCAGTTGCATTATTATCAAAATTGGATGGCTTACTTGAAAAGTTGGATACACACCATTGACTTAGATCTTGGTTAAATGTAGTTGCTCCATTAAACATTTGATCCATACGCCCCACATTGCCCGTATCCCAAGAACTGATATCTTGGTTAAATGCTGTTGCATTTCTAAACATCGCATACATACTCCCCACATTGCCCGTATTCCAGGAACCAATATCTTGATCAAATGAAGTTGCGTTGTAAAACATTTGACTCATACCCGTCACATTACTCACATCCCAGGAACCAATATCTTGGTTAAATGAAGTTGCGTTATAAAACATTTGACTCATATCCGTTACGTTTCTCACATCCCAAGAACTGATATCTTGATCAAATGCAGTTGCAAAATTAAACATCCCAGTCATATCCATCACATTACTCACATCCCAGGAACCAATATCTTGGTTAAATGCAGTTGCATTACTAAACATCCAACTCATATCCGTTACGTTTCTCACATCCCAAGAACTGAGATCTTGATCAAATAAAGTTGCGTTATAAAACATTTGACTCATATTAGTTATATTACTCGTACTCCACCCTCTGATATCGGGATCGTTAATATCCGAATTAGCAAATAGACTCTCGAAACTCGTTGGCGGTTCATTGAAGTATAAACCATCGTTAGGAATGAACTCATATTCATGCGCAGTATAAGAAGAACTCACTGGATTAGTAGCTGTATTCGATAGAGGGAAATATTTTGGACGTTTTTGAGGTACTAATCCGCCATCAATCACTTTGATACCTTCCTCCAAATCACTAACTCTTCCCTCTACGTCACTAACTCTTCCATCTAAGTCACTAACTCTTCCATCTAAGTCACTAACTCTCCCATCTAAGTCACTAACTCTTCCATCTAAGTCACTAACTCTTCCATCTAAGTCAC
>CAYPYZ010000187.1:0-4023 GCA_964414805.1 uncultured Paludibacter sp. | reverse complement strand
TACCAAATCTTTGGATAAATCCGAAGTGGCAATACGCATTTCAAAATAAGCATCTGAGCCTTTATCCTCCGCCCATTGAAAACGAATACATTCATTTTGTTTGGATTGGAGTAATTCTGCATCCTGTTCATGATCATCCCACTTGAAAGTGAAGGTATTACCATAGGTATTGACATCATCTGCAAACCATTCTAACAAACCATAATCTGACGAAATACTCTTCCAAAGGATAGCAGTGGAGGCATTATTTAAAGGATATTCTATACTGAATTTTTTCTTTTTCACGGCCTTTAGTTTTAATGTTTATTTAAGCGACGCAATATAATCAATTTTAATGAAAAAATGGCATTTTTAGTATTAATTATCCACTTAAAGTAAGAAATGAATACAAATAGCCGATTTACATGAGGTTTTAAGGGCTTAATCTACCTTATTTGCTAATAAAAGTACTAATTGGATGTATGAACAAAATCTTGTAAATTTGTGGACTAAATTTTTGTAATATGTCAGATGATAAGAAGATAATTTTTTCTATGGTCAGGGTAAGCAAGACTTATCCACCTCAGAAAAAGGTTTTAAATGATATCTATCTTTCCTTTTTTTATGGGGCAAAAATAGGTATCATAGGTTTAAATGGTTCGGGTAAATCCACTTTATTGAAAATTATTGCCGGCGTAGAGAAAAACTATGATGGTCAGGTGGTATTTTCTCCGGGTTATTCTGTGGGTTATTTAGAACAAGAACCGCAATTGGATAACAGTAAAACCGTCAAAGAAATAGTGCAGGAAGGCGTACAGGAAGTTATGGATTTATTAGCTGAATTTGAAGCTATTAACAACCAATTTGCTGATCCGGATGCTGACTTTGATAAGCTGATTGCGCGTCAAGGGGAATTGCAAGAACAATTAGACCATTTAGATGCTTGGAATATAGATAACAAATTGGAACGTGCCATGGATGCTTTACGCTGTCCGCCCGAAGATGCATTGGTAGAGAAGCTTTCAGGAGGTGAACGTCGCCGTATTGCTTTATGCAGATTATTACTCCAGCAACCGGATATTCTTTTATTGGATGAGCCTACTAACCATTTGGATGCGGAATCGGTGGAATGGTTGGAACATCATTTACAACAATATCAAGGTACTGTGATAGCCATTACGCACGATAGGTATTTCTTGGATAATGTGGCGGGCTGGATATTAGAATTAGACCGCGGTGAAGGCATTCCTTGGAAAGGAAATTATTCTTCTTGGTTGGAGCAAAAAACCACACGTATGGCCATGGAAGAAAAGCAAGCGAGCAAAAGACGCAAGACTTTAGAACGTGAATTGGAATGGGTGCGCATGGCTCCAAAAGCCCGTCAGGCTAAAGGAAAAGCCCGTTTGGAAGCCTACGATAGATTGATGAACGAAGACCAAAAAGAGAAGGAAGAAAAATTGGAATTGTTTATACCCAATGGTCCGAGATTAGGGAATAAAGTCATAGAAGCTCTCAATGTTTCCAAAGCCTTTGGAGATAAACTGCTGTTTGAAAATCTGAATTTTACCCTGCCTCCTAATGGCATAGTGGGTATTATTGGTCCAAATGGTGCCGGTAAAACCACCCTTTTCCGTATGATGATGGGTATTGAGAAAGCTGACACCGGCAGTTTTGAATTGGGTGAAACAGTAAAATTGGGCTATGTAGATCAAGCGCATGCTGATATAGATCCTGAAAAGACTGTCTATCAAGTGATTTCCGGTGGAGCAGATTTCATACGGGTTTCAGGTCGGGAAATCAATGCTCGCGCCTATTTAGCACGCTTTAACTTTACCGGTGCCGATCAGGAAAAACTTTGCGGCGTATTATCTGGTGGTGAAAGAAACCGTTTGCATTTAGCATTAACTTTGAAATCGGAAGCCAATGTTTTGCTCTTGGACGAGCCCACCAATGATATAGATGTCAACACCCTCCGCGCACTTGAAGAAGGTTTGGAAGCCTTTGCAGGATGTGCAGTGGTTATCTCGCACGACAGGTGGTTTTTAGATAGAATCTGTACCCATATCATCGCTTTTGAAGGCAATTCGCAAGTCTTCGCTTTCGAAGGTTCCTATACCGAATATGAAGCCAATAGGAAAATGAGATTGGGTGATACCGGTCCTAAAAGAATTAGATACAAACAGCTGATGTAATGCATTTACACAGTTATATAGTAATACATTTACAGATTGAAAACTTCCATTAATCACTTTTTATCATGAATATAAAAACTTATTTTCAATTATTGCTCTTAATTTTTATGATGTCAAATTGTACAAAAAATCCTCAACTACAATATCCTGAAACTAAACAAGATGCTGTTGTGGATACCTATTGGGGAACCGAAGTAGCCGAACCATATCGCTGGTTGGAGGATGATAGATCTGCTGAAACCGAAGCTTGGGTGATTGAACAAAACAAGCTGACCTATAGCTATCTTGAACAAATTCCTTTCAGAAATCAATTGCGAGAAAGGTTTACGGCATTGATGAATTATCCAAAATATGGCTCACCATCAAAAATCAATGGTAAGTATTATTTCTTTAAAAATGATGGTTTACAAAACCAAAGTGTTCTATATGAAATGGATCATTTAGAAGCAAGTCCGGTTTTGGTTTTAGATCCCAATACCCTTTCAGAAGATGGCACCGTAGCATTGTCGCGCATCGCATTTTCGAAAGATGGTAAGTATCTGGCTTATAGTATTGCAAAAAGCGGCTCGGATTGGAATGAGATTTTTGTGATGGATTTGAGAAGCAAGCAACTATTATCTGACCATATAGAATGGGTGAAATTTTCCAGTATCGCTTGGAAAGACAATGGTTTTTATTATTCTGCTTATAGTAAACCGGAAGCGGGAAAGGAATATTCCAATAAGAATGAATATCATAAGATTTTCTATCATAAATTAGGACAATCACAAACCCAAGATAAAATCATTTATGAAAATAAAGAGTTTGCTTTGAGGAATTGTGCAGCCGGTATTTCCGAAGATAAGAAATACCTCTTCATTTCAGAAAATGAATCTACATCAGGGAACTCCTTGTGGTTGCAAGACCTAAGCAAAGCTAACAGCAAAGCACAATTGATTGCTCCGGGCTTTGATTACGACTTCAATGTAATCGACCATTTTGAAGGAAAAATCTATGTACTGACCAACTACCAAGCACCTAATCAGCAGTTGATGGTATTTGACCCTGCTGCTCCTGCATTAGAAAATTGGGAAACTTTAGTAGCTGAGACTGAGCATGTTTTAGAAAGTGTGTCCATTATTGGTGGAGAACTATTTTTAAACTACATGCAAGACGCCTCTAATCATTTATATGCCTATGATTTGGAAGGTAATGAATTGTATGAAATGGAGCTGCCCACTATAGGCACGGTTGGTATTTCCGGTCGCGCCGATGACAATGAAGCATTTTATGTATTTACTTCCTATACTTTTCCTGCAACTATTTATAGGTATGATACCAAACAGCGTTTTGCAGAACTCTTTCGTAAGTCGGAGGTTTCCTTCAATCCTGAGGATTACGTTAGTGAGCAATTGTTTTATACTTCTAAGGATGGCACTAAGGTTCCTATGACCATCACCTATAAAAAGGGTATGAAGAAGCATGGTAAAAATCCGGTCATGCTCTATGGTTATGGTGGTTTCAATATCAGTCTATTACCCGGTTTTAATGTTACACGCATTCCATTTCTTGAAGCCGGTGGTATTTATGCCATTGCCAATTTAAGAGGCGGTGGCGAGTATGGAGAAGCTTGGCATAAGGCGGGTACCAAATTGCAAAAGCAAAATGTATTTGATGATTTTATTGCGGCAGCTGAATATTTGATAGCAGAAAAATATACCAATACAAAGAAATTAGCTATCAATGGTGGTTCAAATGGTGGTTTATTGGTTGGTGCATGCATGACACAACGCCCTGATTTGTTTGCGGTTGCCATTCCGGAAGTAGGCGTATTGGATATGTTGAGTTACCGAAAATTTACCATTGGTTGGGC
>CAYPYZ010000186.1:0-4067 GCA_964414805.1 uncultured Paludibacter sp. | reverse complement strand
AGAGGAAGAATCTTTCTTAAGAACTTTAGAAACCGGTATTAAATTATTGGATAGAAATATTCCTGAAAATGGAGTTTTAGAAGGAAAAATTGCCTTTACACTTTATGATACTTATGGTTTTCCTTTGGATTTAACTGAATTGATTTTAAGGGAAAAGTCCATGTCGGTAGATATAGATGCTTTCAATGTAGAGATGCAAAAGCAAAAGGATAGAGCGCGCAATGCGGCTGCTATCGAGACCGGCGATTGGGTGGTAGTGCAAGCAGGTGATAGTCGCTTTGTTGGCTACGACCATACGGAATACGACACCAACATCCTTCGTTACCGGAAAATAAAGCAAAAAAACAAGGAGTATTTTCAATTAGTTTTGTCTGAAACCCCTTTCTATGCAGAGATGGGCGGACAGGTAGGTGACACCGGCGTGCTACAATCTGAGCATGAAACCATAGAGATTTTAGATACTAAAAACGAGAACAATTTATCTGTGCATATCACTGCTAAATTGCCGGCAGATGTTACGGAAGCGTTTACTGCAATAGTAGATTGCAAAAAGCGTAAAGCCACTGAAAGCAATCACTCTGCAACACACTTATTGCATGAGGCTTTGCGGGAGGTATTGGGTAGTCATGTAGAGCAAAAGGGATCTTTTGTAAGTCCTGAAAGTCTGCGCTTTGACTTCTCCCATTTTCAAAAAATGACCACAGAAGAAATTCGAGCAGTAGAGCGCTTAGCCAATCAAAAAATCAGGGAGAATTACCCATTGGTTGAAACGCGTGAAATGCCTATTGCAGAGGCGCAAGCTATGGGTGCTATGGCATTGTTTGGAGAAAAATATGGGGAGCTAGTTCGCGTGGTAGAATTTGGCACTTCTGCGGAATTGTGTGGCGGTACCCATGTGGATTCTACGGGTAATATAGGTATGGTTCGCATCATTTCTGAAAGCTCTATAGCGGCTGGTATCAGAAGGATAGAGGCTATAACGGGCGAGGCTGTTGAGCAACTATTGGATATGGAGCAAGATATTATTGCGGATGCGAGAGAGATATTGCACAATACACCGGATGTATTGAATGCTATTCGCAAGCAAGCAGAAGAAAATGCTGTTTTGAAAAAGCAAGTAGAAGCTTTCCAACAGGAAAAAATCATGCATTTAAGAGATGATTTATTGAAGCAAGCAGTAGATATTAATGGTATAAAAACTATTCGTTATCAAGGTACATTGTCGGCAGACCAAGCTAAGACTTTAGCATTTCAAATTAGGAATGTTCAAAAAACCGGATTGTATTTCGTGGCAGGCTGTATTCATGAGGGCAAGCCATCTTTAACAGTTGCTTTGAGCGATGATTTAGTTGAAAAGGGTTTGAATGCGGTACAGATAGCTAAGGAGGCGGCTAAGGAGATTCAGGGTGGAGGTGGTGGACAGCCGTTCTTTGCTTCTGCAGGAGGTAGAAATGCCGATGGGATAAAGCTTGCGATAGAAAAAGCGATGGCAGCTATTGAGTAAATATTTTTGATAGAACGCGGATAAAACGGATACTTTGTAACACTGATTTTCACAAATTTATCCGCATTTATCCGCGTTTATATTTACATCCGCGCAAATCCGCGCCTGTTTACATCCGCGAAAATCCGCGTCCCATCAATCCGCGTTCATCCGCGTTCTATTCTAAAACCAAAAAGGATAAAATCCTTTAGAACTTATACCTTACCCCCAATGCAATTCCTTGATAACCAAAACCTATTGCGGGTACGATACCAAGTGCAGGACGCCAATCAAGCGAAAGTTGCAATGGAATATTAAAGTTATACTCAATACCCAATTGTCCCAATGCAGCCACACCAACACCACTATCAATACCAACAGCAGCACCAGCACCAGCATACCAATTAAAACCATCCGCTAAAGCAGAAAGATCCCAAACCCATTGGAATACACCGCTTAAATAAATAGCATTAACATCTAAAGAATTAAGACCTAAATCTAATTCTAAACGATTGGCACTACTAAGTGCTTGTTGATAAGATAGTTCTGCACCATAGCCCAAACGAAGACCGATAGCACTTCCATCTACTTGTGCATTTGACATGCTAATAAACCCTAAAACGAGAACTGTAATTAATAAAATCTTTTTCATAAATAAAAAATTAAACTATTATTAGATGATATTTAAACAAGAAAACTCACCTTTATTAAAAATCACACAAAAATACAAAAAAGATTTCACTCTCGTAAGAATATATAGATTTATTGATTTTTTCTATGTATTGAGAACGCTTACCACTACTGTATTACATTAAGTTTCAGGGAAATACAAAACGAGCCAAATTCATCAAGAATTCAGCTCGTTTAAATATTTAATTCAGATGTTTTTTTAGAACTTGTATCTAACGGACAAGCCGGCAACGTCATAAGCGAATCTAATACCTGGAGTATAAGTAACACCCCCAATTGCACCGGTTGCAACTCTATTGCCATACCCAACACCAGGAGCAAAGTCAACAGAAGCTTCTATTGGTAGATTCAACAAATCATCAAAATGATATTCTACACCGGCATGTAGAAAAACACTGGCTTGAAAGGTTTTTGAGAAAGGATTGCGATCATAACCGGCAGAAGCTCCGGGACCAATAAACCATTGTAGATTTTGCACTTTGGAAATGTCTTTCACCCAATGATAAGCACCATAAATACTGGTTGAAAATGCAAGGTCATCACCTATACCAAGTTCCAAACGGTTAGCATCTCCAACAGGATTGAGGAAAGATACACCATAGGGATAACCCAATCTAAGGCCTATAGCCCTTTCATTAATAACTTGTGCGCTCGCCAAGCTCGCTAATCCTATTGCAAGGATAGCAACGATAAACATTTTTTTCATAATTAAGTGTTTTGAATTATTAAAAATAAAAGATAAATAAAGAAATATATTGTTGTACAATTTCTTTAGAGATCATGAACTTCATTCCTGCCAATCGCCATTGGCTTTAATCAGTTCAATTAATTTATCAACCGCCTCATCTTCATCAATATTTTTTCCCATCAATTCTTTCTTTTTATAAAGATGGACTTTCCCTCGTCCTGCGCCCACGTAGCCATAATCGGCATCAGCCATTTCACCCGGACCATTAACTATACAGCCCATAACGGCTATTTTCAGTCCCTTTAAGTGTGAAGTAGATGCTTTTACACGTGCTACTACGGTTTGTAGGTTAAATAATGTACGGCCGCAACCCGGACAAGAAATAAATTCGGTTTTACTGATACGTACCCTGCTCGCTTGCAGTATACCAAAAGCAACAGCATTAATTTGCTCGGCTGTAATTGGTGCTGTTTCGCTTGTTGATGCCTCAACATCCAAGAAAATTCCATCACCAAAGCCATCTAAAAACAAACTACCTAAATCAGCCGCAGCCTGAATCTGCAAATCAGACAATTGGCCAATTTTATACTGTTTACACAATATAACCGAATTGTTAGTTAAATTGTTCATTAAACTGTGAAAAAAAGCACGCATTTCTCCCACATTATTAACATGCTCGGAAGAAAGTAAAACAACAATCGAAGGATTTTCCTTTAATAAATCAATGATTGAGGGGCTTAGGTCAGGATAAGTTAATCTTAAAAATTTTAATACTGATGTATCTTGAATGAGCGCATCAATATCTTTAATATTGTAAATTTTAAAGGCATCACCCTTAGCATTATAGACTTTATCATCTTGCATATAATAATCAGGAGCTAATTCAAAATCTCCCTTTTTCTTTGCAATGACAACCGGGACTTGCTCCCCACCAATATTTAATACCGGCTGGGTTGTCCTTCTATTGTATTCAAAACTTGTAAAATTTGATGCCCATTGTGCATCTATAGGCGGATGCGATTCTTTGGTTGCAATATGTTGAACTAAACTTGTAGCTACCGGAATTTCAGCTTCCGGCTCTTCACTCAAAGAAACCCGAACGGTATCCCCTATGCCGTCATACAGCAATGTACCTATGCCCACAGAAGATTTAATACGACCATCTTCCCCATCACCGGCCTCGGTAACCCCAAGGTGCAGTGGATA
>CAYPYZ010000185.1:0-4108 GCA_964414805.1 uncultured Paludibacter sp. | reverse complement strand
GCGGATGGACGTTATAAATCCAAAGAAAACATTCTAATACAAATTGAAAACAAAAAAACTAAGTTAGATAGTCGAAGACCTTTGACCGAAGGTGAAGCTGCAAGGCTCAATGAAGAGTTCACTGTAGAATACACATATAATTCAAATGCTATTGAGGGCAATACCCTTACATTAAGGGAAACGGATTTGGTACTAAGAGGTCTTACAATCAATCAGAAACCTTTAAAAGACCATATGGAGGCGGTTGGACACAAAGAGGCGTTTGATTTTGTAAATGAACTTGTGAGGAAGCATATACCAATTAGTGAAAGTATCATAAAACAGATTCACTACCTTGTGCTTGCTGATAAAACAGAAGACCGTGGTATATATCGCAAAGTGCCTGTACGTATTATGGGGGCACAACACGAACCTGTACAACCATATCTTATTGTGCCTAAGATGGAACAGCTTTTAAAAGATTACGCGGATAGCAATGAACATATTGTTACTAAGCTGGCCAAATTCCATATTGAATTTGAAGGGATCCATCCATTTATTGATGGCAATGGAAGAACGGGAAGACTTTTAGTAAATCTGGAACTGATGAAGGCGGGGTATCCACCTATTGATATTAAGTTTACAGATAGGATTCAATATTATAACGCATTTGATGAATATCATGTAAAGCATAACCTATCTTCAATGGAAAATTTGTTTGCAGGATATATCAATGCACAATTGGATTTGTATTTGAAAATGCTATAAGATTAAGATCTTTTTATAAAGAAATGTATGGTAAATAAAAGCTTTATTATTTTAGACTTTTTATTTTTTAATGAATTTGATCGGTTCTTTCCACCAAAGGTTCAATTTCGCATCAGACATTATTGACATATGTCATTAATGTAGCTATATTGGAATTGAAAATATAAAAAGCATAATTTGCATTCACAAGGTGGTGTTTTGAATGAAAGAAACAAAATATATATATGGTCCAGTGCCTTCAAGGAGGCTTGGAATTTCTTTAGGTGTCAGCCCAATACCAAAAAAAACCTGCAACTATTCCTGTATTTATTGTCAGCTTGGAAAAACCACCACAATGATAAATAATCGAAAAATGTTTTTACCTATAAATGATATAATAGGCGAATTCAACGATGTGATTCTAAAAAATATAGTATTTGATGTAGTTACAATTGTAGGCGAAGGCGAACCCACTTTATATTCCGGGCTTGGCGAAATAATAGAAAATATAAAGTTAAGAACTGATAAGCCGGTTGCGGTAATAACAAACGGGGCCTTGCTTTATGATTCACAAGTTCGGCGGGAACTATATAAGGCTGATATTATACTACCTACAATGGATGCCTATGATATAACATCTTTTAAACTCATTAACAGACCCCACAAGAGCATAACGTTTGAGGATGTGAGTAAAGGGCTGGTTGAATTTTCGCGAAATTACAAAGGGCAGCTTTGGATTGAGATCATGTTAATAGATAATATAAACAGCGATGAGAATAGCTTAAAGGAGTATTCTAAAATACTGAAAAACATAACCTTCGAAAAATTATATCTAAATACACTGGTCCGCCCGCCTGCAAAAGCCGGGCTTAAAGCCGTCAATAATGAAAGGATGAAGTATGCTGCAGATTTGCTTGGAGGTATCAGTATAGATTTATTAGTTTCAGAAGGGTTTCACAGCGAAATTAAGGACGATTTTGAAGCAATTCTTAGTATAATAAAGCGCCATCCTATGAATCAACATGAAATAGAAAGCTTTCTGCAAATAAGAAAATGTGCTGATATCGAAAACATATTGCAAAGATTAAAGCGGGATGAAAGGGTTGCTATCATCAATTTTAAGGGTTACGATACATATAGATTAAAATAGCTGCTGTCATGATTACTGGAGTTGTATAGGTTTTACATAAAGTGCAAAATTAGCCTTTCAAACAATCTACGCTATTTTGGTCTACGGAGCGTGGATTATTCTTTGTGGTGTATTGGTTTATATTATAGTCAAGGTGAAAATGATGGATATGAAAAGAAAAAAAGAGCTTTCAGAAGCCTATAAAAACAGGCATCCGGAAATGGGTGTGATTTCCTACCACTGTAAAGAAACTGGTGAGGTATTTTTGGGTATCTCTAAAGATACAAAATCAGACTTCAACAGCACTAATATGAAATTATCAACCAGCTGGCACCCCAACAAACAGTTACAGGAACTTTGGAACAAATATGGTCTGGAAGGATTTGAACTATCAGTTATCAAAGTGTTGAAGTATGACAACCCAAACGAAGATCATACAGCAAAATTAGAAAGTTTAAGAGAACAGTGTCTCGCCGCTGACCCTAAGGCAAGGAGGATATGGCGATGAATGAAAAAGTTGTTATGGTGTCAAATGGTTATGATCGTATAGACGGCAGAAATGCTTATTAATCTTACAAGTAATCGCAAGATTCCTGTAGCATGACATACTGAATATAAGCAGAAATGAGGTGGAGGCATGGATTGCGCGAAAATAGGAAAATTAATTGCCGAGCTGCGAAAGGAAAAAAAACTTACCCAGAAAAACGTTGCGGATGCGCTGGGTATTCAAAATAAAACAGTTTCAAAATGGGAATGTGGTTTAGGATGTCCTGATCTATCACTTTGGCCAGAACTATCTACTATTTTGGGTGTTGATATGAAACAGATGATAGAGGGTGAAATAACGCCAAACAAGCCGGACAGCGGCAATATTGACAAAGTACGTTTTTATGTCTGTCCTTCCTGCGGAAATATTCTGCTTAGCACAGGGAGTGCCTCTATTTTTTGCTGCGGAAGAAAACTAGAACGCATCATGCCAACTGATGCAACCACAGCACCCAAAATCATAGTAGAAGAAATGGACATGGAATACTATGTCACCTTTGATCATCCTATGACCAAAGAACATTATCTTTCTTTCGCTGCTTACGTAAAAAGCGACAGGGTATTTCTGAATCGTTTGTATCCGGAGCAAAGTCCAACTTGTAGGTTTCCTATAACTAGGGGTGGTAAACTATATGTTTATTGTGTCAAGCATGGCTTATCGATTATGGCACATATTGCTCCTCTACGGTTTGAACATGCCCATCCCTTGTGTAAACGTGGAAGGGAGGTATAAAATCATTGAATTGTTCTAGATATTCAGCAAATTCTGTGACTGAAACGGACTTGTGCGAAACTCCATGATCCCCGGGGATATAGTCAATAATGAGGAATTCCGTGTCATGGTAACATTGAAAATATGCCGGGTAGTTTGCGGGGTTATATATATAAAACCCATTCGGCAAGTCATCAGGGTCAATGCCTAAATCGTTCAGCCTTTTCGTATCTTCGATTGTCAGCCATTCTATCCGGTCGAGATGGAAATATGGCTTAGTCATATCGTCAAGCGTGAAATTGCTAATAAATCCAATATAATGGCTCATCGGAGTTTGCAGAAATTCTTTGATTGTTGCATCGTTTATAATTTCCAGCAAGTCGATTGATACACTCTGTCCAATACCTTTTTCACCATTTATGTATTCAAGCGCAACCTGGACAGGATCTAAAAGATATGGTTTGTGCCCGTTATCGCATTCCTTTTGCAGCAGGCTGTAGTATTCTGTAATCCTGCCGTCAGTTGAGGGGATATCGTAATATATCGTTCCGTTCCCATCCATCCACCGCTCGGTACACCATATGCCGCCGCTCCCAATTTTCGCTGGTTGTGATAAAAATAGCTGGCAGGTTTCACCGGTTGACAGAGGAAATTTCACAATAACATGATCGCTTTTGTAAGTTTCCCTTTGAAGCAATCCATTCTGTTCAAGGTACACTCTTAATAGGGTTTCACGTCCCGCGACGGTTTCCACGTTTCCATTGAGACCGTCAACTGAAAACAGGCTTCCTAAATAATTAGGATACGATTTTTCGTATGAGAATGCCAGGGCTTTAAAGCCCATAGTGTCATCTTCAAGATAAACCTCCACTTCAACGGTGGGATTTCCCCTTGAATCAAGTACCTCTCTTGCTATTACATCATAAATTTCAAGATACATCTCGCACCTCCTGCTTTTTTTCGTAAATTTCATCAATAGTATACCACAAAGAAAA
>CAYPYZ010000184.1:397-4128 GCA_964414805.1 uncultured Paludibacter sp. | reverse complement strand
AGAAGGAAGGCCAGCAGGTAACAGCGTGTATGTGGCAATAGCGGGTGAAGTGGTAAATCGAAGGTCTGTGCTTCTAAGAAACTTTGTGCTAAACGGACAGGTAAGTGCTTCTAATCCGCTACTGCACATACACGCAAAACGTTATCGGCAAGAAAAAGCGACAGCAATAAACAAATAGAGATTTCTTGCTAAACGCTGAAAAATTATTGTAACTTTACGAAAGAGAAATAAGAGAAAATATACTCGAATTTTCAAAAAAACAACTCTGAAATTGATAAATCAGAATTTAAGAACTATATCGTAAAAAACTATAATTACATAGCTGTTCCCTTATGTCCAAGTTGTGTAGACAATCTGCCTAACAAAAGAGTGAGAAAACTACCGCAATATCGTTGTGCAGTATGCAAACACGAGTTTGATGAACCTATTTATAAATCGTTAGAAGAACTCATCACAATTTTTTATACAGATGAAGAAGCTCTTGATGTTCGCGATAAGTGTTTTGTATCAAAGGACAAATGGAAAAACAATCACAATTTATTGAATATAAAATATTGGTTCCAAAGAGAAAAAGCCAAAACCAAAGATGAAGAACTAATCGGGAAAGAAGCGTTTTTACTCTATTTGGCTGACCATATAAAATATCTTTCTTTTGAAGACACAATAACTGCGTGTAGAAGATGTGCTTCTAATTATGATTTAAACAATATGAAGTTATGTCCTAAATACAGAGTACATTATAAAGGTATTCAATATCCAACTTGCATACAATGCCTACCCGAAGAAAAACGAAAATCTGTATTAGAAATGATTGAGTTTGGAAAAGATTGGAAAGCAATGGAAGGAAAACTTGGAACTGACTGACAACAAATAATGCAGGACGTTACCTGCCCCCCCCCTCTAGCAGAGATAATTAACAAACAAGCCAATAAATGCGCTTCTATGCAAAGTGGTTTAAAAAACTGGTATTAACTTTTTATCATAGGTAGGATTCCAAAATATTGCAGACCTCATTCTATGCTTAGTCGCATCGGGTACATTGACCAATTTATGAAAATGAATTTCTCCCCCACCCCCACAATTACCACAATAATTTGTCAAACTAAAGGCTTATTGTTATTTTTGTTCCTCTAAAACAGTCACTTTGTTTTTTATTGGGTTTGTTGTGGTTTTCAATGAAAAATACTGTTCGTGTTTTAAAAACTTTCAAATAAACAGGATTTATTATCCAATAATTGCTTAGCTAAAATATTATGGATTCATTCTTATACCGTGTTGCTGCAAGTTATTACAAAAATCATAAAGAGAATTTAAAGGATTTCACTTTCGTGTTTCCTAATAGACGTGCGGGTTTGTTTTTCCAAAAATACCTGTCTAATATTACGGATAAACCGCTGTTTTCACCGGAAATTATTACAATAGAATCTTGTTTTCTTCAAGCGTCTAAACTGCAATTGGCCGATAAAATCAATAATTTGTTTGAGCTTTATAATATTTATAAAGATATCAGTAGTTCTAAAGAGAGTTTTAATGATTTTGTTTTCTGGGGAGAGGTCTTACTGACTGATTTTAACGAAGTTGATAAGTATTTGGTGAATGCGGAACAGCTATTTACCAATGTTCAGGATATTAAAACTATGGATGGTGTTTTTGATTATCTGACTGATAACCAGAAACAAACTATTCGCGATTTTTGGGGTGGTTTTGATGTGGATGATAAACAAGCTGCTCGTGAAAAATTTTTAAGTACTTGGAAAGTGCTATTTCCTGTATATGAATCTTTTAAAGCTAAACTCTTAAGTGATGGTTTAGCCTATGAAGGGATGATGGCAAGCATGGTCATCGAAGCGCTAAAAGATAATCAGGAGATTCCTTGGTTAGCGGATAAGCAATTTGTGTTTGTAGGATTTAATGCCTTAACACCTACCGAGGAGCAGTTTATGGTGGCTATGAAAAAACGCAATCAGGCTGATTTTTATTGGGATTATGAAGCGGAAACCCTGCAAGAACCTACTAATCCGGCATCTTTGTTTTTTAAGAAAAATACTACAAACTTTCCATCTAAGTATGCTATTGGTGTGGCTGAACCTACTCATAGAGAGCTTATTAAATTGATAAATACGCCTTCTGCTGTTGGCCAAACTAAACAAATCTATCATATTTTAAAGGAATTACATGCTGAAAATAATCCCGGTTCATTGCTTAAAACTGCTGTTATGATCCCGGATGAGAGTCTGCTGCTACCCATGCTATATGCTGTGCCTGAGCATATTGACAAGATTAATGTAACCATGGGTTATCCTTTGCAGTTCACGCCCGTTGCCGGATTGATGGAGCATATCTTTGATTTGCATAAGAAAGTGAAGGTGTTGGATGGGGAGACTAAGTTTTACCACAAAGCTGTGATGAATATCTTAAATCACCAGATTGTTGTAGCTATCGTTGGTAATCAGATGGTTGAGCATATCACACTTAAACTACAAGAGCAGAATTTAATCTATGTTCCTGCTGTAATTTTCCAAAATAATGCGTTTCTTCAATTGATTTTTGATACTACTATTGCTGACAAAAATTTCTTAAATTATTTGATTGATATTCTCAAAAACCTATATGCAGCTTGGAATAGCATACAGCAAGCTACTGCAGGCAATGAATTGGAATCCGGATTTTTGTATCAATACTATATCACCATCAATCGCTTGGCAGATATTATCCATAAGCAAAATAAATATACCATTGATATTGAATTAAATACCTTGATAAGTCTGATTAAACGTATTACTTCAAACATCAGTATTCCCTTTGTTGGTGAGCCTTTAGATGGTCTGCAAATTATTGGTGCTTTGGAAACGCGTGGATTGGATTTTGAAAATATCATTATTACTTCCTTTAATGAGGGGGTTTTTCCAAAAAAGACGAACAACACCAGTTTTATTCCTTTTAATTTGAGAAGGGCTTATGGCTTACCGACTTACATACAACAAGATGCCATTACTTCTTATAATTTTTACCGTTTAATACATAGGGCAAAACGTATATTTTTACTTTTTGACTCGCGTACGGAGGGCGGAAATACAGGTGAAGTTAGTAGGTTTTACAAACAACTGAAATACTTATATAATCTCGATATAATCGAAGAAAAAATTCCTTTTCATATTGGTATTCAAACGGTGGATAATATCAGCATTGCTAAAAATGAGAGTATTCAGACTAAGCTAAAGGCTTTTATGGATATTTCTCATCCTGAAATTGCATTGACAGCAAGTAGTATCAATACCTACGTTAAATGTCCTTTATCCTTCTATTTCAGTTATATAGAGAAAATCAGACCTATAGATGAACTGAGTGAAAAAATAGAGGCTAATGTTTTTGGCAATATTTTTCATGATGTGATTTCAGAAATCTATAAAGAATATACTGATCAAATGGCTTCCAAAGAGTTAATTAGCTCTATACGGAAAGATGAGGATAAGCTCAAACAATATATTTTGAAAGCTTTTGCAAAAAAGTATTTTAGATTACCTAAAGGTGAAATTTTGGAGTTAAATGGTGAATCTCAATTGATTGCAGCTGTCATTTTAAAATATATAAAGGCAGTGTTAAAACAAGATGAGCATTATGCGCCTTTTACTTATATCAGTGGAGAGAAGGAGTATAAGGCGCAGCTTTATACAAAGTATGGTCATGTAAATTTAAAAGGTTTTATCGATAGAATCGATGAAAAAGAAGGT
>CAYPYZ010000184.1:0-387 GCA_964414805.1 uncultured Paludibacter sp. | reverse complement strand
TAATTGACTATAAAACTGGCTCACCTGCATTAATTTTCAGGGATTGGAATCTTTTATTTCAATATAATCCTCCCAATAAAAGTACTACCCATATTGCTCAAATATTCTTGTACGGCTATATTTATAAGCATTATACACAATCAAAATTTATCAAACCAACCATTATTTACACTAAAAATGCCTATAATCCTAAAGCTTCTTCTGAAATAGTCCTTAAACTGGATAAAAATCTTAATGAGATAATTCATAATTATTTTGATATAGATAATTTATTTACTGAAAGTCTAACTGCTTGTGTAGAAGAGATTTTTGATGTGAACATACCTTTTACTCAAACTCCTAATCGTGATAATTGTCAATATTGTGACTTTAAAAATATTTGTAATA
>CAYPYZ010000183.1:0-4138 GCA_964414805.1 uncultured Paludibacter sp. | reverse complement strand
ACATGGCTGGTTTTCCGGCAAAAATGGATGAAATTATGTCAATTGCCCAGAAGTATAACTTGAAAGTGATTGAAGATGCATGTCATGGACCTCTTTCTGAATATAAAGGTAAGAAATTGGGTACGATTGGAGATGTAGGATGTTTCAGTTTTTTTTCAAACAAGAACATCAGTACAGGTGAGGGGGGAATGCTTATCACCAACAACGAAGAAATGGCTAAAAAAGCGCGTTTACTACGTTCGCACGGTATGACAACAATGTCATATCAGCGTGCAAGCGGCCATGCCACCACTTACGATATAGTTGAATTAGGCTACAACTTCAGATTGGACGACATAAGGGCATCAATCGGTGTGGTACAGATGAAAAAATTGCAAACTGATCTTGAAAAAAGAGTGCAAGTAAGAAACGAATATTTGAAACAACTTTCTTCCATCGATGGCATAACCATACCTTTTGACGACAACAAGGAATTTGTTTCAAATTACATCATGCCTATTGTGCTTAAAGATTCTACTGCAGAAAAACGAGATCAGGTTCGCGATAAACTACATGCGGCAGGGATACAAACCAGCGTACATTATCCTGCCATTCACAAATTCTCTATATACCTTGACTGCAATGCAAGCCTGCCAACAACAGAATATGTTACTGAAAACGAGATTACCTTGCCCATGTATGCATCATTGACAAAAGAAGAAATCGTTTTAATAGCAAAAACTTTAAACCAGGCAGTGAATGATGTTCAATAAATCTATTTTAATTTTTGGCACAGGTCCATTGCAATAATCATTAATTGAAGGATGTAAATTAAAAGGTTTGTTTACTGTAGGCATTGACCTAAATCCAGACAATAATATTCGTAGAGAGTTTTCTATATAAATTATGTATTTATACAATTTAAAAATAAGCAATAAAAATAATAAACTACAAACAAGTGTCATATTGTAGATATAGTTTGTTCAAATAGGTATGTTAGTAAAATTAAAAAAATGAGGACGAATAAAAATGATTTGGATCGACTTCCGATTGTGGTACTAAGATCTAATGATAATTGTTTTTTAGATGTTTTAAGATGTTGTGGGGAAGAGAAAATCCCTGTTATTTCTGTAATATACAATTGGGAAAGAAGTACTCCATGGTTGTCAGAAAAATCTATTTATTTTGAAAATCCAATTGAGATAGCTAGTCCAGCAGATAATGAACAATTAGCTGCATGTCAATTGATTGAAATTGGAAAATCTTTATTCTCAGAATACAAAAGAAAAGTATTAGTAATACCATCAAGTGATACCACACTACTTTTTCTTCAGAGGAATTTTAATGATTTTAAACCTTATTTCATCCAAATGGGACATCAGAATTTTGAAAAGCCTTTTCTTGATGTTTTCTCCAAATATGAATTTTCAAAAATACTGGGTCAAAACAAAATTTCAATCCCTGTAACATTACCATGCTTTAAAGTATCAGATGTGGAAAAATGTGTAAGCAATATTCAATATCCATGTATCTATAAGCCAGTAACAAAAGATTTGACTAACTCATTTCCAAGTAATCATAATGGTTTAAAAGCCATAATAAACTATAATGCTGAAGAATTGCGGAAGAATTTACTGAAAGAGTTATCAAGTGGATATCAGTTAATCGTGCAAGAATATATAGATATTAGGGATAATACTGATGAAATTACAGCTTATATTTACATTGGCAAGAATCTTAACCCAATATGGACAAGTGCGCAAGTCACATTGAAAAGACATCCTGAAATATTTGGAACAGGTTATTTAGGTAAAAATATAAATAGTGACGAAATAAGCCAGATGAGCATTAAAGTGGCTAAAGCTTTAAACTGGAGAGGTTTTATGAGTGTAGAGTTCAAGTTTGATACGAAAGATAGTGTTTGGAAAGTAATAGAAGCGAATTTTAGACCTTGGTTATCTATATATTTTCAAGCTGCAATTGGCCACAACTATATTAAAGATCTTTATAATGATGCATATGGGTTCTCTGTATTCTGTAAAAATGAATTTAATTTCAAATTGAAAGAAGAGTTTTACAAAATAAATATAGCTGTCTTAATCGAGAAGTTAATTAAAGAAAGCAGTAACAAAATTGATTTCAAAAATAAGTTTGCTAAATGGTTTGATGAACATCCAGGAAAATATGTATTTTCTACATTTCATAAATTAGATAGAGAGCCTGCTTTATTTGAGTTAAAGATGCTACATTCCAAATATCCAAAATATATCGACATAATCTCAGATAAACTTGATTACTATTTAGGTTTAAACAATAAGTAAATGACAACTAAGTTCAATTAATCATATATAACTTGTCAAAATAACATCATATGAAGGATACACGTAGTTTTTTAAATAAAATCGGATTACCCACAGGTGATGCTTACAACTTACCTTCCTCCGAGAAACGTTTTTCCGATGGCGCACAATATCGCTTTGAAGTCCCCGGAATTCAGGGACCAACTGCAATGAAATCCTTATTGGATGAGGTTAATGAAAAAGACCTTGTTATCCACCGTGTTACACAAACAAAAGGGATTATGCTTCTCACTGATAGTGAAGTCATGGAGATGGTTTCATTGGCAAATGAAGGGCAAGTTGAGTTAGTGCTCTCAATTGGGCCAAGAGCAACTTATGACACGAGTGCTTCGGTTTTAACACCTGAAGGTCAGAGAATGGGTCTTCGATTAAGAGGCCAGGAGCAAGTTGTCAGGGCTATTGAAGATGTTAAACGTGCATCAGTATTAGGGTGCAATTCTTTTTTACTTTACGACGAAGGTCTTTTGTGGATATTAAATGAAATGCGCACACATGGTGAACTTCCTTTAAACTTACGTTTTAAAATGTCGGCACATACTGGGCTTGGAAACCCTTGCTCTGCAAAGTTAATGGAAACACTTGGAGCAAATTCTGTCAATCCGGTGCGCGATTTACAATTGCCCATGTTAGCTGCGTTGAGACAAGCTATTGGCATTCCTATCGATTTGCATACTGAAAACCCGGCTTCATCCGGCGGTTTTATTCGTCATTACGAAGTGCCTGAAATGATACGGGTAACGGCACCTGTTTATTTGAAAACGGGTGGTTCAGTAGCTAAAACACATGGTTGGGATACAACTTCAGCCGAAGCCAAACAACGGGCAAAACAGGTTAGTTTGGTAAAACGGGTGATTGACCAGTATTATCCGGAAGCAATCTGTTCAGTTAAAGGTTCTATTCAATAAATTTGAGCGAAATAGCAAAACAATGAAACATCATCTCTACAACCCGAATTTTATTTTTCTTCAAGATCCCATTAACTTTGACAAGAACACTGACAAAGGTATCCTGCAGTACTGTCTTGGTGCAACACTTTATATGCCAGGAACAAAGGATATCCTAAATAAGCTTTTGGAAAAAAAGCTGAATGAAATAACGTCAATGGTCATGTGTTTTGAAGATGCGATTCAGGAACAGGATGTTGAAAATGCCGAAACGAACGTTCTCTATCATCTTGAAAAACTAGCAGATGCCATAGACAATGGAGTATTATCGTTAAATGATATTCCACTAATCTTTTTAAGAGTTAGAAATCTTCTACAGTTTGAAAATTTCATAAAAAAACTATCTTCCAAACAAGCCAAAGTTTTATCCGGTTTTGTGTTTCCAAAGTTCAATAGCAAAAACGCCGGACATTACCTGAAAACACTTGATTTCACCGCAAATAAGCTTGAAACGACTATTTATGGAATGCCGATATTGGAAGGCAAAGAAATTGCCTACATCGAAACAAGGATCACCGAACTGGCAAATCTAAAAAACATATTGGATCCATATAAAGATATTATTTTAAACATTAGGGTTGGAGGTACCGATTTTTCTTCTTTGTTTGGTGTTAGAAGAGGGATCAATTATTCAATCTATGATATTTTTTCCGTCAGAGACTGCCTCGCAGATATTCTTAACTTCTTTTCAAGAGCAGAAGATGAATATTCGGTTTCAGCTCCGGTTTGGGAATATTTTCTGGCAGATAAAGAACACAATATCGACAATGTAATCAATAAAGATATTCACAAATCTCTAATAAACCGAACACCAATAATAGATGAAGCAATTGATGGTTTGTTACGTGAAGTAAT
>CAYPYZ010000182.1:0-4144 GCA_964414805.1 uncultured Paludibacter sp. | reverse complement strand
CCAATTCAACATATAAAATTGCGGGATATTTGTCAATAAATAAGAGTGGAGGCTATGGTCAATGCTCAAACCCTCATGGAATATGCACCAGATTCAGAGATAGCAAAAATTATCAGAAATTTACAAGATATGCTGTTTGAATAAATTTATTTTATTAATTTTGGGCTTAGTTTTTCCACTACCCGTTAAATTATAATTATCATGAACACACTTCTTTTCATTTATTTTTGCAATAAAATATCATTGTTATGGCTAATAAGAAAATCATCGTAATCGGCGGTTCTGCTGCCGGTCCTAAAGCCGCTTGTAAAGCACGTAGAATGGATGAAAATGCAGAAATCACCATTATCCAAAAATCTGCGGATATGTCTATGGCATCTTGTGGATATCCGTATTATGTGGGTGGATTTTTCGACGACAGGGATCAATTACTGTGCTCTCCGGCAGGGGTAGTACGTGATTCCAAATTCTTTTGGAATGCTAAAAAGATCCAAACCCTTGTGAGTACGGAAGTGACTGCCATCGACCGTATCAAAAAAGAGGTGACTTATACCAATGTCCTTACAGGAGAAAAGGGTTCAGCGCCTTACGACAAATTAGTGATTACAACCGGTGCTACACCGCGTAAACCTCCTATTCCGGGATTGGATTTAAAGGGCATCACTACTTTACAATCTATGCACGATGCCGACTTTTTACGTAAGGTACGCGATGAAGGAAAAATAAAAAAAGCAGTCGTAATAGGTGGTGGATTGATAGGTATTGAAACCTGTGAAGCCCTGCATTTAGCCGGCATTGATATTACCATTGTGGAGTTGCTGCCGCAATTGCTGACTTTCTTGGATAAGCAAATGGCGCGCTTGGTGGAGAATTATATTCAAACGAAAGCGCATGTAATTTTACAAAATGGTGTGGCAGAATTTTTAGGGGAAAATGGTATACTGAAAGCTGTAAAACTTAACGATGGCACAGAAGTTCCTTGTGAGTTGGCGGTGATTGCCATTGGTGTTTCTCCTAATACTGCTTTGGCAAGAGCATGTGGTTTGGAAACCGGTAAGACAGGCGGTATAGTCGTGAATGAATATATGCAGACATCAGATCCGGATATTTATGCGGCGGGCGACTGTATTGAAATTCCTAACTTGATTTCAGATACTATGGTACATGCGCCTTTCGGTGATTTAGCCAATCTGCAAGGCCGTGTGGTAGGTGAAAATATTATTTTAGGAAACGTAGTAACCTTTAAAGGGACTATTCAAACGGGTATTTGTAAGGTGTTCGATTACGGCGTTGGTTCTACGGGATTCAACAAGAGAAATGCTATCAATGCTGGTTTTACTAATATAGAAACCGTTGTAAATGCAGGTTTGGATAAACCCGGATTTATGCAAGGGAAACTTTTAGTTACTAAATTAATCATTGACAAAGACACCAATCGCATTTTGGGTGCACAGGTTTTAGGCCCCGGTGATGTAAGTAAACAAGTAGCTATTTGGGCTATGGCAATCAAGGGCAGGTTTACGGTAGAGGGCATGGTGAATGCCGATTTACCTTATGCACCGCCTTATTCTTTGGCTATCGACCATTCCATTACGACAGCCCACATCATGCAAAATAAATTGAAAGCTTATTTTACAGGTATTTCTTCAAGTGATTTGCATACTAAACTAAAAGCACACGAGCCTATGTTCTTGTTTGATGTACGCAATCCTGATGAGTTTGAAGATATGCGTTTAGGCATAGGTGAAAAGTTGATTCCATTGGGACAAATCAGAAATCGCATAGCAGAATTCCCTGAAGATAAAAACGCTGAGATTATCGTATGGTGTAAAATATCTTTACGCGGTTATGAAGCTGCTTTGATTATTCAAGCACAAGGTTATACCAATGTGAAAGTCTTGGAAGGCGGTATCATGGCATGGCCGTATCCAAGAGAAAAATAATTTATTTAAAATCATTTAAATGTCACGCCCTAAACAAAACAGAAAGGTTTGTGCCCCTCCGAAAATGAGTGGGTACAAGCCTTTTGGTATTCCGCGCACTGAACTTGATTCCGTTACTTTGCATATAGATGAATATGAGGCTATTCGTTTATTGGATTATGAAGGCTTGATGCAGGAAGAGGCCGCTGTGCTGATGGAGGTTTCTCGTCCCACTTTAACGCGTATTTACAATCAAGCAAGGCGGACAGTAGCGCAGGCATTTGTTGAGGGCAAAATGATTATAATTGAAGGCGGCAACGTTTCATTTGATGAAGAATGGTTTCGTTGTAGGCGTTGTCATAAATTAGTTGGTGGTCGCAAACAACACCGACACTGTAAAGATGGAGCACCACCTCATAAAGATGATTTAATCCCCATAGGAAGGAGCAAATTTCCATGAAAATAGTTGTACTATCCGATAATCGTAGCAGTCATGATGCTTATACAACCGAACATGGCTTGTCGGTATATATTGAAAAAGATGGCTATAAATTGCTGTTTGATACGGGTGCTTCCGACTTGTTTATACGCAATGCTGAGCGTTTACAAATCGATTTATCGCAAGTAGATTATCTGTTTATTTCTCATGCGCATGCCGATCATATAGGAGGTTTAATGGATTTTCTGCAAGTTAACCAACAGGCTAAGATAGTATTATCCAAACATGCCTTCAACCGAAAATTATATTCCAAAAGGGTTACTTTCAGAGAAATAGGAAATCAGTTTGATATTCAGTCATATGCGGATAGATTTTTATGGGTAGAAGATGTTTTACATTTGCATGAAGATATTGTGATCTCGGCAATTACAACTACGCAATACCCCTTTCCGAAAGGGAATAGGACCCTATTTATGGAAACGGCTGAAGGTGTGGTGCAGGATGATTTTTCTCATGAAATAGTTATTGCGGTAGGCAAGGCAGATTTATTCGTTTATACCGGCTGTGCACATCACGGTTTATTGAATATGTTGGAGACAGTCAAGCAACACAGCAGCAAGCCCATTGCCACTGTTTTAGGTGGTTTTCATTTACTAGACAGCACGGAAACGCAGGTATATGAAAGCAAATCCGACTTAGATTTCATCATTGACAAAATCAAGTCGGATTATGCGTTTACCCAATTTTATACCGGCCATTGCACCGGAAATCAAGCCTTGGGTTATTTGCGAAAGCAATTAATGCAACAAATCAAAGGCTTTGAAATTGGGGTGATATAAGCATTTGATGAGTACCATGCGGATTGCATGTTACAGAACTGCTATCAATCTTTCTTTTCCTCTCTCGGTGGACGAGGCAATAAGGCTTTACGTGAAAGTTTGAACTTACCGGTTCTGGCATCTATATCCAACAATTTCACTTCTATGATATCGTTTTCTTGAATGCCGGAAGTTTCCATGCTTTCTATGCGTTTCCAATCAATTTCGGAAATATGTAGTAAGCCTTCTTTGCCGGGTAAAAACTCAACGAAACAACCATAGGGCATAATAGATTTAACCTTAGCTTCATAGGTTTCGCCTACTTCCGGTGTAGCCACTATTCCTTTGATTTTTGCAAGCGCAGCATCAATAGCAGCTTTATCATTAGCAGCAATTTCTACCCTACCCTGATCACCAATTTCTTCAATAGAAATAACAGCACCGGTTTCAAGTTGCATAGCTTGTATAATTTTACCACCAGGGCCTATGATGGCGCCTATCATCTCTTTAGGAACAAACATAACCACTATGCGTGGAGCGTGTGCTTTCAAGTCTTCACGTGGCTCAGCAATAGTTTCCGTCATCTTATTTAAGATATGTAAACGACCTTCTTTGGCTTGTTTCAATGCTGTTTCCAAAATTTCGTAAGACAATCCGTCAACCTTAATATCCATTTGCGTAGCAGTAATGCCATCTTTTGTTCCGGTTACCTTAAAGTCCATATCACCTAAGTGGTCTTCATCCCCTAAAATATCAGATAATACTGCATAATTTTTTCCTTTATTTTCAGAAATCAGACCCATAGCGATTCCTGAAACAGGCTTTTTAATTTGCACACCGGCGTCCATCAATGCTAAAGTACCGGCACAAACAGTTGCCATAGAAGAAGAACCATTGGATTCCAAAATATCGGAAACAACGCGTACTACATAAGGATAATCCTCAGGCATCATGGTTTTTAAAGC
>CAYPYZ010000181.1:0-4152 GCA_964414805.1 uncultured Paludibacter sp. | reverse complement strand
AAGTAATTCTTCAAAATATTTGTCTTCATGTTATTCATTTGTTTACGTTAATCAATTTACTTCAATTGTTTTGGCTATCGTCTGTCCATATACGCCTCTATTGTCATACACACGCATAATAGCCTCTACTGTATAGTTTCTTCCATATTCCACATCATAGCCCGCAGGGGTTTGAATCAACTTGGAAAATGGAATTTCATGCTCATATAATTCTTTGATGTTTGCAGGAACTTCTTTACCTTCTGGTAATAACTCCTCATTAAAATGATATACATAAGTTTGAGAGTTATCATCGAAAGTAGAGTCGGTATAATGCATGAAATCACCACCGCCGTATTGACTTTCCAAGATTTCATCTAAACCTAAACCTAAAATCATTTTTCTGAAGTCAGCATACTTCATTAAGTTGTATAAACTATCTTTAAAATGTTGCATAAAGCCTGTTCCGAAATACCTATCCATGCTCAGTGAATCTTGAGCATCAAATTTTTCAGGTTGTTTCCACGAAAAACTGGATAATGTACCGGTAACCGGGAAAGATTCTTCAACAACATAGGCACTTAGAGAATCTGACCAAACAGCCAAACTGTGTGGGTATTCTTGAATCTTCTCAGAAATACGTTTGAGTTGCGATACTTCAGATGAAACCGAATAAGTAAAAGTGCTAACCAAAGGGCAGCTTACTTTTTTAGAAATGGCTTCTGTTACGCTATACCATACTTCAGAGTAATCAATCTCTGTTTCAGTAGAGTAGTATTGTAATCTAAATTCCACTTCATTTCCGGCGGTCACAGAGCTACTACCTAATTCCCAAATAGCTTGTGGACCAACCTTTCCTGTAATAGCCATCTCATCAATAAAGTCATGCTTTGCACATGAAGTGAATGCTACAGATACTACAAGTACCAGCATTAAGAATTGAAATATTTTTATAGTATTTTTCATACGTCTATTATTTTTTTTGATTGTTATATGGGATATAAACCTGACTATTTCCACTCTAATTTAGCACCGTCTCCGGTAACTTTATTATTGTTTTTATATGACCAAATCATTCTTTTCTTCAACCATTCATGATTCTTATAAGCACCTAAACGTTGCAGTTCACCCTTGTTGTATTTGTCTTCTGTTTCCGGGTCATAATTCAGGCGCATTATCCATGCATTGGGTGATAAACCTGTTTTATTACCTTCAGTAAATACGTAGGAGTCCGGTTGATCCCAATAAGGAACGTATAAATTAAATGGACGTGCCAAGGCATACTCCCTGGTACTGTTTGCTACAGTAGGTATAGCAGTACCTGTTTGATCAAATATGTTTTTCACTAAATAAACATAGGTTTCATCATACATAATTTCATTGGTCGGACTGCTATAATTATAGCGACGCATATCTGTCCATTGTTCCGGTTGCAAGTACATGGCAATGTATTTTTGTTGCATTAAGTCAGCTAAAGTAAAAGTAGCCGCTCCGGGTAACTTGATTTCGAAGAATGCATTGTATCGCTTAACTGCATTACTGCCGTCTACTGAAGCTACCGGTTTATTGATACCCAATCTTTCGAAGTTATGTAAAACAGCATCCATGGTTGTGTTATATGCTCCGGTTACATCTTTATTCCAATATTGAGCTTCCGCTTTGATAAACATCAATTCTTCATCTAAAATCAGGGCTACATATCCATTATTTGAAGTAAAAGGATTATTGCCTTTTTCTGCATATAAATCCGGATAATAAGTAACTTTCATAGAGCTTTCCATGCCTAAGTTAGCATCTAACCAGCGTATAGCTTCACTTCCTGCTTTGTCTGCCGGTCTTTCGCTCATAAGCTTCAAGGCACGTGGGTCTAAAGCAGATGAACGTGCATTTTTTGGTACATCATAGGCTCCCAATAATGCATATCCAAAGAACTTAGATGGCATGGAGGTCGCTAATCTGTTACCACGACTTTCCCAAGCATTAATGATAGGTGCTGATGGACCCCATGGACAGTTTTGTTCGTTGGTTCCGCCCGGATAATTATAACGTGGTTCTTCCCAATTAGGATCATTCAAAATTTCATCTACCATGCTGATAATTTGATTACATACTTCAGGTGTATTCTCCCAGTTAGGCAGTTTACGTATCCACAAACGAGCACGTAAAGCTTTGGTATATAGCGCCCATTTCTTTAAATCACCTTTATAAATACGGTCCATAGTTTCCGTAATAGGGATATTGTCTTTATGATCTGTCCACTCCGGATCTTCATATAGCGCAATCAAATCATCTGCTTCTTTGAACATCCACTCATAGATTTCCTCTTGCGTATCGTAAGTTGGAGACGTAGAAGTATAAGCATTGGAACGTGGCATATCACCGAATACATCCGTAGTAAACATAGTGGATTGCAACATAATGGTTCTTCCTATCAGGATGAAGTTTTTCGAGTTAATTTTCTCGGCTGCTTTTTCCATTTCTCTGATATTAGCTCCTAAGTCGTAAAAATGCCTTCTCCATTGGGGGTGTCTGTTCATGGATAAAAACTCCCAACCTTGGCTATAAGCATAAGAGCCGGTCTGACTTTTAGAACTGGTTGTTAATGCTTGTGACAAATAAACATTATATTCTGCATGGTCGTAAACCTGCTGTGCAGCATAGAATGTAGCTGTTGGTAAGGCTTGGTCTACTGTCAACGTAGTCGGACTATCCACACTCTTATTTACATCTAAGAAGTCTTCACAGCCTACTATGCTAAACACAAGTACGAATATGATTGATAAATATATATTTCTTTTCATTTTCATAATGATATAATTTTGTATTGTGATGAAAACATTTATTAGAATGTAGCAGATAAGCTAAAGTTAAACCCTCTTGTTCCGGGAACACCATAGTTATCAATTCCGGCAGAACCTGTACCCCTGCCGCTGGTATCAGCATTACGAGTTGGGTCAGCACCGGTATACTTGGTTAATAAGAACAGGTTGGTACCTGTTAAAGAGCAACGCAAGCCGGTTAGTGGCGAACCTTTCACAAGTTTACTTAAATCATAAGCTAAAGTTACATAGCTTAATCTGATGAATGAACCATCTTCTATAAAGTTAGAACTCACTGCAAAGAAGTAGTTATTCAAAGTGTTATGATCTAATGTAATAGGTGTAGTGTTGGGTTCGTAAGTGCCATCGGGTTGTTTAACAACACCTTCAACAACTATTTGTCTACCGCGATAAACTTCCAACATACGGCTTTGTCCGTTCGAAATCAAACCTCTTGAAGTGATATTGGCTACATCACCGCCTAATCTTCCATCAAATAGGAAAGATAAACTTAAGTCTTTATACTTAAATGTATTGGTTAAACCAGAGGAGAATAGCGGTTCACGATTACCAATCAACTTGTTTTTATCAGCACCAATTTGTGGAAAGCCATCTTCTCCAACAATGATTTGTCCGTCATCAGTACGTAAATAATCCTTACCTGTTAAGGCAGTGGTAGAAGCGCCTAAATATGCTGATGTGAAGATATCACCGTACTGTGGACCTGTAATTTCAGCTACTTCTTCAGGTAGACTGATTACCCTACCTCTGTTCAAACCAAAGTTTAATAAGGCTGTCCAAGAGAAGTTTTTAGTTTTATAAATATCTTGATCTAAAGAGAACTCAAAACCATTGTTGCGGATAGAACCCTCATTACGAGTTTGTAGAATATATCCGGAGGATGGTGAAACGCGTACCGTTACAATTTGATTGTCAACGCCTACAGAGTAGTAAGCTAAATCTAAACGGGTTTTGTTGTTAAATAATCTAAAGTCAACACCCACTTCCCAAGAAGATGCCATTTCAGGTGCTAAGTTATCATCAGCGGAAGAAAGGGTAGGGTCTATACCATATCCATTGTCCGGATAAGTAGCAAATTGCTTGAATCTTCTATCATATAAAGATGGTGAAGATGGGTCTTTACCAACATAGGCATAGTTACCACGCAGTTTTCCATAATTGAAAAAGTCGTTGGTAATATCAAATAACTCAGAGAATAATAAACCTGCTGTGATAGAAGGATAGAAGAATGGGTTATTGAAATATTGCAATCTTGAAGACCAGTCCCATCTACCGGTAGCACTTAAAGAAGCGATTCCTTTATAATCTCCTCGAATTTCTCCGAAATAACCAA
>CAYPYZ010000180.1:0-4153 GCA_964414805.1 uncultured Paludibacter sp. | reverse complement strand
TCTAAAGAAATCCATATACACCGGCAAATGATCTGAATACCCGCCTATATACTTCATGCCGACATAGGTTCTAAAAGGTTTTTTCCCTAAAAACTTTTCATCATCCTGTAAAAGATAATCCGCATCAAAAATATGCACAGCTGTGGTATCTGTAAACAAACTTGAAGACTTATCCAAGAGACTTCCTGAAACAATCAGATGATCCAACACCCCCCAGTCTGCCTGATACTTATGAGTCCCTTTGCCTGCAATATGTAATGGATACATCAAATTATACAAATTAGCATGTGCACAGGGTTCACGAGGATATCCTGCTTGAATATAATTTAAGATACTTTTATTATCAGGATAATCATTAAAATCGCCCATAATCACGATATTGGGATTATGGTAGTTTTCAAAAATTTCATCCACCTTCCTTCGCATGATTTCAGCCGCATCACAGCGTTTACTCTCTGATTCCATCTCTCCACCTAATCGCGAGGGAAAGTGGCAAATAAACAGATGTAAAGTATCCTTAGGGGCTTTTATTTCGCCCATGACATATAAGATATCACGGGTAGTGCGATGTGGGGCATCTTTAAACTTTACAGCTATGGCTTCATCATGTAACACTTGGAATATATCAGATTGATAAAGCATGGCTACATCTATTCCTCTAAAGTCGGGCGACTCATGATGAATGAATTTATATCTAAGATTTTTTAATGGACTGCGCAAGACCAAGTCATACATGGCTTTTCGGCTTTCTACTTCGCATAATCCCACTATGGCCGGCGGTTCCCAAGCTCCGATATGCGCAATAACTTTCGCAATATTAGTCTGTTTTTCTTTATATCTTGTATAGGTCCAACGTCTCATACCATCCGGTAAAAACTCTTCATCATGTGTCAAAGGATCATCTATACAGTCGAAATAGTTTTCAACATTATAACACATCAATCTAAACGCATGCTGTTGCGCATTTAAGCAATTGTTGCCTATATAAATGAGGAAGAAGAATATGTGTAAACAAATTTTCATAGTCGATTAAGTTTAGATGCACAAAGGTAAAATGCACAATTAGATCTTACAAATTTTCAGCTATGCAAAAGGTATAAATCTTTTTCTTTTACCTTTTGCACTATTTTTTACCTATTGCATAGGGTACCATTCATAGGCTCCGGCATCCGGCTGACCATCGGCTAATCTACTTTTTCCGTGTAAATCAACAGGATATTGGAAAGCAACTATAGGGTCAGCTAAGCCTCTGGCAGGTGAAACAGAATCAGGAATAAAATCGAAATAGCTGTTTTTTTCATTGTCGTATCTATTGCTCACAAACAAAGTATCACTAAAGGCAAACCAGCGTATATCCTTATAGATATTAAGGACTGTATCTTTCTGTTTTTGGATATAACTATGACTAAACTCAGCTTTAAATTTATCTATAAACTTGCTGGCAATGGCTAATTCAGTCTGTGTAGTACCCGCAATAATACAATTCTTAAAGGTAGATTCCATGGGTTGTTGTTTGTTCAAATCCATCAACATTACAGCGGGTGCTTCATCTCTGTTGGTAGGTCGGCCTGCCGTATAATTATAGTAATTGGCTATGGTGCAATGATAAAAGGCATGATTTCCCCCGTTCAAGTAAACAGTATAACTCCCTGAATTAGTGATTTGAGAATTGCTTACTGTCAAATCACCATTGACTGCCACCAAATTATACACTAAGAAATTATGGATTTTACTATTATGCAATTCCAAGCTCGGATTCGCATTTTTATCTCCATTATAAAAATATATGCCTACCGTTCCCGAACGCATATCCAAATAGTTTAAAGAATGCTGTCCCGTAGGGGAAAGTAAATACAGCCCACCCCACTGTCCTGCCACATAATGATAAGGAATAGGATCGACATAATCCACCTTATCCAATCTATCGCCACGCATTTCAATCGGCCTTTCTAAAGTGCCATTGGCTACCAAATTTCCATAAACGTACATATCGGCATCTTTATGAAAATATAATTTAGAACCCGCCGGAAGCGTTAAAGTGGCATGCGGTGCAACCACCAATGAATCGTATATTAAATAGGGTTTTATGGGAGATAAAGTAGTGTCATTAAGTAAAGAAACAGCACGTAAAATTTCAATATCCTGTCCATGAGCCTGCAACAAGACTTTATTAGTTTTCCCATCCACAGTGAATAGCACAGAATCTTGCACTAATACCGGCAGACTGCTATGATTAGGATCAATATGTACTTCTACAAAAACAAACATGGAATCTTTTGCACGCATATGCAAATCGTAAAATTGATGATTTGCATGCTTTAAACCATCCACATTTATCCGAAAAGGAGAATCAGATCCACCCATTAACTGAATAGATTCTATAGATACAGTCTTATTAGCAGTATTATATACCATAAACTTAGCAGTAGCACTACCTATGGTTGTAAATACTGTATCAAAACTTAGGGTGTCCTTAGAGAAATTCAGGGGATTGGAGTTAAATGACATATCAAAATCATCCTTACAAGCCATGTGTAAGCATGACACTCCAATTAAGATTACTATAATTACGTAATGAAATTTCGACATAGACCTATTCAATATTCAAAGAAAACACCAACACACGTGATAAAATAGATGATATGGCATTGGTATATTTCAAAGTGGCAACGGTATCATCTGTTATATACTTAGGACTTAATACGTTCATTGCTCCGATATTAAGTTTTAATTCGGGTGATAGTTTAAAGTACTTAAAATAAATCTCGCAACCCATGCCTACACTATAATACAAATCAAACAGTTGCAAAGTCACCTCTGTCAATTCATCTCTGCCCAAATCAAAATAAGTACCGCCACCCACTTGTACAAAAGGTTTAAAGTTACCATATCTTTCAGCACCATATCTTATAGAGACAGGGAAATCTATGGGTAAAGAAAATAAATTTACTTTTTTATCATCCTCTAAAACTCCTGTTGCCACATCTAAAGCTTTGAAGTATAGATGTCTTTCTCCAAGCAATAAGGTGGGTGTTGCTCTCAAATTAAAATATCGGTTTAAGCGTAAATCAGTTATCAAACCTACTGCAAAACCGGGAAGTACCTGAGACACTTGACCATAGTAGATTTTGCCATCTTGTTCAAGTTCACTATTGATAAGATCTAAGTGCATATAGTTAGTTCCAAGAGAGAAGCCAAGTCTAAATCTTTTGTAGTCCAATTCGGTCAAATTCCCCTGAGTATGAGCAAGCTGTGATGATAAAACTAATACAAATATGAATATGATTTTTTTAGGCATGAATGCTTGATATGATACCATAAAACGAATATCAGTGCTTATTATTGCAAAGTATTACAAAGATAGAAATATATTTTGTTTTGAATTAAATATTTCATACTTTTGCAAATCAATTTTTTAAAAAACTATTAAATCTCAGATTATGGCTTACGTTATTTCAGATGATTGTATTGCATGCGGAGCTTGCATTGATGAATGTCCGGTAGACGCAATTTCGGAAGGTGATATCTATGTCATCGATCCAGATCTTTGTACTGACTGTGGTGCTTGTGCCGATGTTTGCCCTTCAGATGCAATCAGTCCCGCATAAACACATGTAAACGTGTAAAAAGACCCCCTGATAAAATTGTCAAGGGGTCTTTTTTTTTAAACAAAATTGAACTTGTTGATTTAATATTATTGCTTTCTATTTTTTCAATGGAAATTCGAAATATCTTAATTGCACTTCTAATTTAATATGTTCGTCCTTGCCTATTTCAAAAGCAAAAGCGTTGAAATTCGGCTTCTTAAGTCCTTTATGATAATAACCTCCAAAACCGAATCCTTCAGTAGGTATCCCAATTAAATTATAATTAACTCTACCATCATTATTTATGTCATCCAATACCGAAACTCCGTATGTACCTGGCTTTACATTTATTTTAATGGTATAGGGCAAACTACAAAATTGTGATTTAGGATAGAACTTCTCATAGGATGGTTTTTCTTTTTTGAATGCTTCCTCACTTTCAAAAATACCTACGCAAATTTGACCTTCTTCAGATTTTACGTTCAATATTTGCAATTCTATTGTTTGTGCTATAACAAGCACAGTAACAAAAGAAAAACTTAATATCACAATCCAATATTTTACGT
>CAYPYZ010000179.1:0-4162 GCA_964414805.1 uncultured Paludibacter sp. | reverse complement strand
ATCGTATAAATCTTTCCATTCAGTATTAGTGAATCCGGTATCTAAATCATCACCATTCAAAAATTTAGTTGTGCGCAAGTTTTCAGCAGTCCAATATTGGTTGCCAATTTTTACCCAAGGGTAGGTATTTCCACTGCCATCAGCTGTGGTAGTGCCACTGGTTTGTGCTATCATAGCTCCAAAACTGAAGCATATAGCCAATGTTAAAGTAATAATTGTTCTCATAATTTTTAGTTGTTAGTGTTCGCACTTACATGCATCATACACTTTGATTTTACTCATGTAAGTGCGAAGTGATTGTTTAAATTAAATATATAAAGTTATAATCCCAATCCCGGATTCAGATCTATTTCTGCCTGAGGAATTGGCCATAAATAGTTTTTATTAGGATCAAACATATTAAATCCTAATTTTTCAAAGATGCTTTCATCGGGGTAAACTGGTTTTCCGTAAGCATTAAATGAAGGTATTACGGGTGTGTACCAAGCAGCTTTGGTTCTTCTTCCAAGCATATAACCCGGCATCACATGTTCAGCAATTCTCCATCGTCTCATATCGAACAGTCTGAAACCCTCCATAGTGAGCTCGATGGTACGCTCATATCTGAGTAGGTCTCTAAGTTCAGTTTGCGACATACTCAAGCTAGCGGGAGGCATATTCACGTCAGGTCTTTGCCTAACAGCATTTAAAGCATCGATTACAGATTGATCTATTTCATTCAATTCAATCTTTGCTTCAGCATAGGTAAGCAATATTTCAGCATAGCGCATCAATGTGTAATTAAGTTCAGACTTAGTTACCTTTTCAGGAAGGTCAGCTTCGTCGTAATACTTTCTAAACAAATAGCCTGTAAATGTACGGTATGCATTGGTTGCTTCTAAGTTTGGCACACGTATCACTTCTCCATTCACCATCAAGTCAGCTAAAATAGAGTCGGGATGCGTCTCAAATCTGTATCCTCCATGCCATACGCCAGGTCTGAGTATAGAAAAATCCAATCGAGGATCTCGGTTTTCATAAGGCTTGGTAGGATTAAACAAAGGCGATTGATCGATGCGTTTTCCGTCAGTACATTGGTACATATCCACCAATGTTTGTGTAGGAACAATCACCGAATAACCCGGAGCTGAGCGGGTTCCTACAAATTGGGGAATAGCATTGGTGGTAAGTCCTGCCACAAAAGGCATAAACATCATAATCTCTTTAGAGTCAGTTCCTGCATATAAGAATAGATTTTTATAAGATGGATGTATCTCATAAACTCCTAAATGTATAACAGAATCAGCGGCAGCTTTAGCTTCCTCAAATCTACCTGCATTCAGTGCAATGCGTGCTTTAAGTCCGAAAGCAGTTCCTTTGGTAGCCCTTCCACGATCTGCACCTTCTGCTTTCAGTGGTAAGTTATCTATCGCAAAATCCAAATCTTCAAACAATTGATCGATGATGTCTTCTTTTGAAGCCATAGTTACATAAGGATCTCTCCAATCCAAAGTATGATCAACGAAAGGTACATCACCGTACAGGTTAATCAGATAGAAGTAATTATACGCACGTAAAAATTTAGCTTCTGCTTCAATACGGTTATAGTACTCATCCGGCACATTGCCTTTGGCATTGGACATATTATCTAAGAGATTATTGCAACGAGAAATATACCCATAGAAAGTCGACCATACGCTTTTGAAAACACCGGTTTCGGGAGTTGATTCTCCTCTCTGGATATATTGCATATTGGCATAATCCCCTCTAATCCAAACTAAATCGGTAGCTCCTTCTATAAATAATTGATAGGGTACGTTTTGGTTTGAGAGCCAATATAGACTGCGATAGGCGCCGTTCACTGCCAATCTCAACTCATCTTCATTGGAGTAGAAATTTGCACTGGGTGGGGCATCTAAGGGGAATCTATCTAACAGACCTTCGCACGAGCTAAATATCAGTGCGGTCAATGTAAGTATTAAAATTTTATGTTTCATGTCTGTATCTGTTTATGTTTAAAATTTAAGTTCTACACCAAATAAGAATGTTCCTGCGATAGGATATATTTCAGCATCACCGCTTGGTCTTTCAGGGTCCCAACCCGGAGGCATACGGTCGAATGTGAACACATTATCTCCTGTTACAAAGAATCTTAATTTGTCGATATTAGCTTTGTCAACCACTTTTTTAGGTAAGGTATAACCAAACTGCAAAGTTTTGATACGTAAGTATGCAGCACTATACATCCAAAAAGTAGAGTTTTGGAAGTTGTTATGTCCCGAAGCTGCAATCAATCTTGGGTAAGCTGCATTGGGATTATCTTCTGTCCAATAATCGGTATGCCATTTTTGCATTTTACCGGCATTATACAAAGCCCAAACGGCATCTCCGGTAAAGATTACATCCTTTTTACCCACACCTTGCAAGAAGATATTGGCATCAAAATCTTTATATTGTGCAGAGAAATTAAAACCATAATTAAACCTTGGTATTTGATTACCAATGGCTGTACGGTCATACTGATCCACTATATTGTCGTTTTCATCATCATTGATATTGGCATAAATAATATCGCCGGGTGCATAGCTTCCAAAACTTTGTAGAGGAGAGCTATTGATTTGATCATCTGATTGGAAGATTCCTAAAGCTTGATAGCCATATATTGAGTTGATAGGATAGCCTTCTTCAATTAGGTTGTATCCGCTTCTGATAGGACCGGCACCTTTTAAATCAATAACTTTATTATGTACATCAGACAGGTTAAAACCTATTTGATAACTGAAATCACCTACTTTATTGTTATGACTAATTTCTAAATCCCAACCCTTATTTTCTACTTGTCCAGCATTTTGATAAGGTTCACTCATGCCGGTAATATCTGTAATAGGGAGTTTAAGTAAAATATCATAGGTATTCCGGATATAATAGTCGAATGAGATATTCAGTTTATTTTTCAGGAATGAAGCATCCACACCAAAGTCGGTGGTTTGCGAAGTTTCCCAACTGATATTTTCATTGGCATAAGCTTTTTGCACAGCGCCATCTGCTACCTTATCACCAAAGATAAAGCTGGGTCCTAATGCCATGGAAGCATAAGCAGGGTAGGTACCAATTTCTTGATTACCCAATTCACCCCAAGAAGCCCTAAGTTTCAAATTAGTAAGCCAGTCTATATCTTCCATAAATGCTTCTTCGGAAATTCTCCATGCAGCAGAGAAAGATGGGAAAGTACCCCAACGGTTGCCTTTGGCAAAGCGAGAAGAACCATCTACACGCACGTTAGCTTCTAATAAATAACGGTCTTTATAACCATAATTTAATCTTCCAAAATATGAAAGCAAAGCCCATTCTTCTGCTGTTCCGGAGTTACTCCAAACTTCACTCGAACCGGCATCTAATTCTTGGTAATAGGATAATGGGAAACCCTCTCTCCTTGCAGAAAACTCATCATAACGATATATGATTTGCTCATAACCTGCCATACCTCCAAGACTGTGGTTGCCCAATGATTTCTCATATCTTCCGAGTAAACGTAAAGTATTTTCTTTAGTTCTGAAATCGCTTACCCTTAAGCTACTAACGGCAGGACTTGTATAAGCCGGTACCTCTATGCCTGGATTAAATGTTTGAATAGAACTGCTAAAAGCTTTTCTAAAATTATCATTGAATTTAGGCGTGAAGCTTAGCTCAACATCTGCTCCTTTAATAGGCTGATAATTCAACTGAAAAGTAGATTTGATATAGTTATATTCATTGGCTGTATTGCCACCCTCCTGTATTTGCGCTGTTGGGTTTCCACCATTCCAGCCCACTCCCCATCTGCCATCGGATAATACGGATGGATAAATAGGAGGAATACGATTGACGTTGGATTTGATGCTGCTTGCACTTGTAGGTGCATCAATTAATGAATGTCTGCCTTCAAATAATAAGGCTGCTTGCACATTTTTCCTAATATCCATTTTCATGTTTAAACGTAAAGAATAGCGTTGTGATCTGAAGTTTTCAATCAACCCTTTTTGATCTTGATATGCTATAGATGCTAAAGTGCTGATTCTCTTGCCACCGCTTACGCTTATATGGTGTTTTTGAGTCAGGCCGGAGCCTGTATAGACCTCTTTTTGCCAGTCCGTATCAGGATAGGTGTCGGGGTCAATATCCTTATATCTTAAATAACTTTTCA